>CALNBC010000186.1 GCA_937874755.1 uncultured Clostridia bacterium | reverse complement strand
ATCTCCGAGGAAGTACTTCAGGGGGAAGTTTGATTTTAACTGCTTGAACGTCTTATGAGAAGCTTCTCATAAGACGTTTTATGATAAGCTTATTATTATGCAAAGTCAAGGTATGAGGATGATATTAACATGTTGATTTCTATATGATATTTCGCTTTACTTCACATAATTTCTTCGCATAATATTACATTTGGACCAGGCATAAGCCTCTAACTTAATTGTAATTTTATGGAAGCAATCAAGATTCAACATCTAATCGGTCGCTGTACCGATTACTTTCAGGCTAATTGTTACACGGGGCATCGGATATCTCGCTACATAAGCCTTTGGAAACACGGTATCATTCCCTTCATGAAAGCAAAGGGGATTGACACCTATACACCTGCCATAGGGGCAGAGTTCATAGAAACCTGCCATTATCATGGCTCTATCCGTCCCCAGGAACGTGAAAAGATACGCAGTGTGCAAGTTCTGGACGACATGATGACCTTGGGTCTTATCAGGAAGCGATGTTACACTCCTGTATTCCACTCTTTGGACGGCGAGATAGGGCAGGAGATGGAAAAGCTTATCACCCGCTTGAGCAACCTGCGCCGCGGCAAAACAACAATCAACGACTATCGCCTGTACTTAAGTGAATTCCTTTATCATTTAACATCGACGGGCATCACCCGCGTGAAAGAGATATCGGAACGGCACATCCTGTCGTTTATCTCATCCCATCCCACGAGCAAGGTAAACATAGTGTCCGCTTTGCGTGTCCTTTTCCGGTTTTGGGAACAGGAACATATTTTGGAGGGTGGGTTCAACAATTTTTTCGACACCTACAAAATCAGGAGACCCGAGCGATTACCTTCTTTTTACCAGCCGGAGGACATCGCGGCGATAGAGAACTCGATATCCCGAAGCAGCGGGGTCGGCAAACGCAACTATGCAATGGTGCTGCTCGCGTCAAGACTGGGACTGCGCGCGTCGGACATTGCCAACCTGCGGTTCGATAATATAGACTGGGAAAAGAACGTCATCACTCTCGCGATGCGGAAAACACGAAAAATAATCGAGTTGCCGCTGCTCGCCGAGGTGGGCAACGCTATAATTGATTACCTGCGTCACGGACGTCCCGAATCAGGATTAAATAGCTTGTTCTTATCGAGCCGCGCCCCTTACGCGAGCGCGACCAAAGCATGTGTTTGCGCGGCTATCAGCCATATTACCAACCAGTCCGGCGTGAGAACGGATGGAAAACACCACGGTCCGCACTCTTTGCGCCACTCCCTTGCCGGGGTCATGTTAAATGCCGGCACAACGCTGCCCGTCATATCGGAAGTGCTTGGACACGAGAGCACGCAAACCACAATGCTCTACTTGAAGATAGACATCTTGTCCCTGTTAAAATGCGCCTTGCCGGTACCGGCCGTTCCGGACGACTTTTATTTACAGAGAGGAGGGGTGTTTTATGAGTGAACAGTTCAATTACAGCAGCGTTCTGGCCCCGTGGATGAACCATCTCATCGGGTTAAAAGCATCCGCTGGCATCAGCGCGCAGAGGACCAAATGGATACTGAAGGAGTTTGATGATTTTGCTAACACCGACTCATTGGACGACCCGCGCATAACGGAGGAATTTATCCAAAAGTGGCGTTCCACACGGGTTGCGGACTGCGACAGCACACTATATACAAAATACTCGGTGTGGTCCCAGCTCACGACGATGATGTCCCGCAACGGATGCGCGTGCTTTATTCCAAGGTTGCCCAAACAACCAAAGAGGGATTTTACCCCGTATATCTTTACCGGCGAGCAAATAAAAGCGATCTTCGAGGCGTGTGATAATTACCGGCTGTACGACACACGGATGGGCACGGCACTTATCGCCATGCCGGCCATGCTTCGTTTACTTTATAGCACAGGAATACGCATCTCGGAAGCCCTGTCCATCAAGAATAAAGACATACGCCTGAAGGAGCATGTCATTTACTTGCGCAAAACCAAGAATGGGAGTGAACGCGTCGTACCGGTATGTGACACTCTCGCGATAGTGCTCGCCCAGTACGTGACGTATCGCAACCGAATGCCCGTGAAAGGACTTGACGCCCCGGATTATCCATTATTCGTGAAAAGTGATGGTACGGTGTTCAATGCCAACACGGTATACCAGCACTTCAAGAAACTGCTTGCCCAATGCGGCATACCCCATATCGGCAATCACCACGGGCCGCGAGTTCATGACCTACGGCATACAAGCGCGGTCCATGCCCTTGTGCGGATGGCGAACGCTGGCATGGACCTAT
>CALNBC010000185.1 GCA_937874755.1 uncultured Clostridia bacterium | reverse complement strand
TAAGAGGGGGAAGGGCATCGCCTCGTCGTTCTTGACGGCGGTTATCTGGTATACATCCTCAGGGACGCCCAAATAGACAAGCCCCGCTCCGGAGCGCACCGCCGCTCTAGCACAAAGCGTAGGCGCTCCCGTGTAGCCGATGCACCCACCGCATACAAATACCTTTCCGTAGTCGCCTTTGTGGCTAATCCTTAGTCTTTTGGGTAACTCCGCACTTTGTACGGCGAATGCGGCCGCAGGTACACCGCCCAGCATTTCTTTCGGAACGCCAATGTCCGCAACGGTAATCTCGCCTGAATAAACGCAGCCAGGCTCGGCAAAGCTGCCCACCTTGGGAAGTGAGAACGCAACAGTTGCATTTGCTTGCACAACTCCACCCAATACAACACCGTTATCCGCCAGCACTCCGCTCGGAATATCAGCCGAAACAGTAGGCGTTTTTGAGTTGTTCATGAGCTCCGCCGCGAGGGCAGCGTTTCCGCAAAGCGCACCCCTAAACCCCGTACCGAACATCGCGTCCACCAGTACACCGTATGCGTCGGGAGTATAATCCGCACTCGCTTCAAAATCTTCGAGGGAAGCACCGCATTCTGCAAGCCTTCGCGCCATTGCCGCGGTGTCAGCGGTCAGACGCCGCCTGTCCCCCACCAACAAAACCCGCACCTCAAACCCCATGCCCAGCAATGCTGTTGCCGCGCCGATTCCGTCACCGCCGTTGTTCCCCGAGCCGCAGAATATCAGAGCGCTCTTGTCTTCCGCTAGTTCTGCCGCTCTTTTCGCGAGGGCTGTCGAAGCGTTTTCCATAAGTTTTATTGAAGGAATGCCATATTCATATATAGCTCTTTCGTCGGCTTCCTTCATGCCCTTGCCGTCCACAAGTTTCATAATCTCACCTTCTTTATAATGATTTTAGCCGTTGTACAAAAAATTGCCATAGTAATTTTAATTTGCTCGTCAAAACAAAGATTATCACTTTGCCCAAAAACTGCATTGACAATGACGTATCGTTATGTTATTATCCACAATGACAACATTTCACATTTACATTTTCAAGTTCACTCAGCGTCTCAGCGCGCTAAAAGCGGCAAATCAACACCAAATAGAGGAGAAAAGGAAATGAAGTATCTCATCGGGCTGGACGTCGGCACGTCCAATGTAAAGGCAGTTCTTTTTGACATCGAAGGCAACGAAGTGCTCGTCAAATCAAAACCCACTGATGTTATCGTGTTCAACCACAACTGGCAGGAACAAGACATGAACCAGGTTTATGATCAGTGCGCGGAGTGTATCAAGGGAATCGTGAATTCCGGCATCGCTAAGCCTGAAGATATTATCGCGGTTGGTCTTTCGGGCCAGGGCGAAGGCGTTTGGATGATCGATAAGGACGGAAAACCCGTAAAGCGCGCTTCCCTTTGGAGCGATGGGCGCAGCTCAGGCATCGTGGACCGCATTTTAAAGGACGACCCCGATCTTGCACAGCTCATTTTCTCGACCACTGGTACGCAGCCCCTTCCTCCCGCCACCATGATGCAGCTCATGTGGTACAACGAAAACACTCCCGAAGTCTTCCAGAACGGCAATGTCGTGCTGAACTGCAAGGACTGGGTGCGCTATCGCCTGACCGGCAACGTCGCCATGGAGATTACCGACGCATCCATCTCCACTCTGGACAGCAAGACCGGCGATTGGCCCGTCGAGATGTTCAATGCGGCGGGAATTGGGCACCTGCTCCAGTATCTCCCCAAAACAATGCTCAAGAGCTATGACAACGCGGGCGGAATCACAGAATACGCCTCTATGGACACCGGACTGCTAGTTGGCACCCCCGTCGCTGCTGGCGCGCTGGACGTCACCGCCACCATGGTCGGCGTCAATGCCGTCAACGAAGGTGAAATCTATTCTATACTCGGCACCACCTGCTGCACCGGTGTTGTATGCGACATGAAGACCACCGAGCTGGGCAAGGACCTGCGCCACGTTCGCCACCCTAAGGACGGTCTTTACATCAACCTGATGCCCACAATGGCGGGGACACCCAACCTGGACTGGGTGCTGGAGAACATCTCCGATACTTCCGACTTTTCGGAAATCGAAAAGCACATCAAGGACATCCCCGCGGGCAGTGGCGGCATAGTCTACCACCCCTACATCACCCCCGCAGGTGAGCGCTCTCCCTTCTATAACCCCGACGCCCGCGCAGGATTCTTCGGTCTGTCCATCCATTCCAGCCGCTGGCACATGGTCAAAGCGGTGTATGAGGGCATTGCTTACTCCATCAAGGACTGCCTGTACGACACCGAAGGCAAAGGCAACATCTACCTTGCGGGCGGCGGAAGCAAGTCTAACATGTGGTCTCAGATAATCGCCGACGTTACCGGTCGCACAGTAGTGCTTTCCGAAGGCACAGAGTTCGGCGCCAAGGGTGCAGCTATACTCGCCGGCGTATGCGTTGGCATTTACGACGACATCAACGAAGCGGCGGCAAAGCTATGCAGGGTAAAGTCCAGCTGCACACCCACCCCCGCCAACACCGCCATTTACGATGAGCTTTACAAGATCTATCGCGCTAGCCGCATAGCGAACATGGATCTATGGCATCAGCGCGAAGCCATCATGAGGAAGTTTTTTTAACCTTTATCCCAAGGAGCATTACAGATAAAATGAAAATCCTATTTACCGCCGAATACGACGAAAAGATGACCGATCAGATCCAGGCTTTGGGCGAAGTCCGCATGGCAGGCATCGCCTTGGGCGGCGAAAAGCTGTCCGACGTAGAAATGCTAGAGCTTGCTAGGGGCGTTGACATCATAATCGTGTCCTACGACGACGTCACCGCAAAAGTTATGGATGCAGCCCCCGACCTTAAGCTGGTCGCCTGCACCCGCGCTACCCCCGTCAACATAGACGTTGCCCATGCAAAGTCCAGAGGTATCCCCGTAATCTACACTCCCGGCAGAAACTCCGACTCTGCCACAGAAATGACCATCTGCCTCATGCTTTGCTGCGCCAGGAACGTCCATGCGGCGTACCGCGCCATGCACAACGGCGAATACCTTGGGCCGGCAGGCGCCGACAAAAAGCAGGTCAAGGAAGGTCTTCGCGCAGACGTTATGTGGGGTTTCAGCCCCGAAGACCCCTACACCGTATTCAAGGGCTGCGACCTGAAGAACAAGACACTGGGCATAGTAGGTTACGGCTCTATAGGCCGCAGGGTATGCGAGATTGCCATGGCTTTTGGGATGAACATACTCATTTACGACCCATACGCTAGCGAAGTGGACGTAAATCGTCCCGGACGGCTGAAAGTTGACCTCGATACGCTGATGCGCGAATCGGACTTTGTGACCTGCCATACTAAAGTCACACCCTCCACAACGGGAATGATTAACGCGGAGAAAATTGCGCTGATGAAACCCACCGCGTATTTCATCAATACATCGAGAGCCGCAGTTGTCGACGAATCTGCCCTGATTGCCGCACTGCGCGAGAACCGTATCGCAGGCGCCGGTCTGGACGTTTTTGAAAAAGAACCCCTGCCTGCAGACCACCCCTTCCTGCACGACCTTGCCGACCGCGTCGCAATGACGCCCCATATCGGCGGCGCTACCAAAGATGCCGTAACCAACCACACAATAATGCTGCTTTCGGACATTGCCCGCTACTTCAAGGGCGAGCCTATGCTCTACACCTATAGGTACTAAGCAGTAAATAGGAGGATTGCCAATGTTAATGCAAAAAGAGCGCGAGCTCATCGTAGCATACGGGAAAAAGTTGAGCTCCACAGGACTCGTAAAGGGCACCGGCGGCAACATAAGCGTCGCCAACCGCAAACTCGGATATTTCGCCATCAGCCCTTCCGGTCTAGATTACTTCGAAACAGAGTCCGAGGACGTCGTCGTGCTGGAAATCGCCACCGGCAACAAGGTGGAGGGTACCAAAAAGCCTTCCAGCGAGCACGAGTTGCATAGGATTTTTTACCAGAAGCGCAACGATATTGACGCCATAGTGCACACCCACTCCACCTATGCCACCACCCTTGCCACCATGGGCTGGGGGCTACCAGCATCGAACTACCTCATCGCCCTTGCCGGGCCGGATGTCCGCTGCGCGCCCTATGCCTCCTTTGGCACTTTGGAGCTTGCGGAGAATGCCTTCGAATACATGAAAGACCGCTATTGCGTACTGCTTGCAAATCACGGCTTGGTCGCCGGTTCGATGGACTTGGCCAACGCATTCAATCTGGCAAGTCAGATGGAAGAGTGCTGCGAGCAATATTACCTTGCGATGGCTGCTGGTCGCGCCAATATACTTTCCAGGGAAGAGATGGAAAACATGATGGTCCGCTTCAAGACTTACGGTCAGGTGCAGCCCAAGTAATTCTAACTAAGTCAATACCCCGGCAAGAAAAGCCGGGGTATTCGCTTTTATATGGAATTCAATCAACCTTTTGCCTGAACGAGCAGTCGGCTAAATTCTCCCGTTATTTGCGGTCATGACCTCGGTGATGCGCACGCCGTAGTTGTCATCTATTACTACGACTTCGCCCCGGGCAAACATCTTGCCGTTTACCATAACGTCGACCATTTCACCCGCCAGCCTATCTAGCACTATTACGGAGCCGAGGTTCAAATCCAGCACTTCTCTGATGCTCTTTTTTGCCCTTCCCAACACCACCGTGACATTCAGCGGAACGTCTATAATCAAATCCATGTTATGCTGGGAGGCTCTTGTCTCTTTTTTTTCCGTTTCATCATCGAAGGATTGAAACCTTGCGGTGCTTATCTTGACGGGCTTCTTCTGGTTTTCTTCGGGTTCGGGCACAGCCTGATAACTGGGGGGTTGAACGCTAGAACTTTTGGGTGCAGACTCAGCTTTCTTTTCCGGCATTATTACGGGTTTAACTACGGTCTTTGGCTCCGGGTTGTTCCCGCTAAGCAATGATTCCGCAAGCTTCTTTGCGAATCTTACGGGCATGAACTGCATAATGCTGCTTTCTAAGAAGTCCTCTATCTCCATCCTAAAGCTTATGCGAACGAACATCTCGTCTGGGAAAACGGCCTCACTATCCTGATCGTCGCGTGAGAATTCGGTGGTGATGGGAGGCGAAATATTGACGTGCACATTCAGTAAGTTTGCCAGCGCGGTGGAGGAAGCGCCCACCATCTGGTTCATGACCTCGCTTATAGCGCTGAGGTACATTTCTGCGAGTTCTTCTTCCGATTGATCACCGCCCATGAGCAGGTTTGTTATCAGAAGAGCATCCTCTTTTTTGAGCAGGAAAATGTTCAGTCCGTCCAGTCCTTGTGTGTAATTCACTCGGGTCACAACGACGGGCTTTTCAAATTCCCTGAGGTATTCGTTGCCATTGGATATCGTAACGTTCGGCGTGGTGATCACTACTCTTTTTCCGAGCAGAGTGGAGAATGTGGTAGCGCTCGTGCCCATGCATATATTGCCGATTTCGCCAAGGGTGTCCTTTTCGTCATCAGTTAAAGTAACGGGATTGTTGTTCATAAGCGTATTCTCCATATCGGCTCCGGTATCAGATGTCACGGTATTCATCTCTGTCACTCTCCTTCAGAATCTCCGTTATGCGCACCGCGTAGTTGGAATTCTGGGTACCCACAACCCCTTTAAACTTCGAAAGATGCTCAACCTGCACGGTTACAGGTTTGCTTATGTTGTGTTCAAGCTGGATTACATCGCCCACATTCAGGTTGAGGATATCCATCAATTTTGCAGTCGTGGTGTTGAAGACCGCGTGCAAATTGAGCTTTACACCTGCAATCTGTTCCTCAAAGCCGCTGTGATCATCTTTTGCTTTATCCGGGCGCGAGTCTGAATACAATGTCTTCATGACCAGCTTTTTTGCTATGGGCTGCACTGTGACATGGGGTATGCAGAGGTTGATAATATCGCTGACATCGCCAATCTTGACGTTAAGCGTGACAATCGCGATGGGCTCATTTGCTGATACTATCTGAACGTACTGGGAGCTTGTTTCCGTTCTTTCCAGCGCTGAGTTGACCTTGATTATCTTCTCCCAGGATTCATCCATCAGTGCGAGCATCCGCCTAATTACGCACTCCATTATGGAGAGATCTATTTCGGTGAACGCCTTGTCTGTATTTTCGGTTTGCTGCCCAGAACCGCCGAGCAGGCGGGAGATAATCTCGTAGGCGATAACGGGGGTTATCTCTAAGAGTATCGAGCCCTTCAGGGGTGACATTCTAATCACCGATACCAGCGCCGGTGTGGGCATCGAGTTGGCGAATTCCGCAAAAGTCTGTTCTTCGATGGAAAAGACTTCGACCTCGCATACAGCGCGCAAGGTTCCCGAAAGATAAGTCGAGAGCAGATTGGCGAAATTGTCGTATATAAAATGAAGAGTGCGCATCTGTTCCTTCGAGAACCTGTTCGCCGCTCGGAAGTCGTATAGCCTGATGGCTTTTTTGTCGTCTTCGGCAGATTCTGGGGAAGGAGCGTCCTTACCGGACGCAAGCGCGCTCAGCAATTCATCTATTTCACTTTGAGACAATACGTTTGACATGTTTTTCCTGACGGTCGTGTGCTCAATTTACTACATAATCGTTAAAATACACGGCAGATATATAATTTATTTCCATTTTCTCACTTATGCTATTGACTATTTCCTCGCGGAGTGTTAGGTCTATATTTTCTGATCTTAGTTCTTCCTCTGTTTTTGAGCGCAGGGTGAAAACTATGATATCCCTGAGAATGTGGTTATTTTCAGTAAGGTATTGGGTGATGCTTTCTATATCTTCCTCATAGGCGTGAAGCTCCAGCACTATTGTGGTCTTGATGAGAGCCTTGCTGTCCTTTATGTTGGTAACAAAATAATCGCCCGGTGAATAAGTGCTGTATGTTTTTTCGGGCAAGGGCTTATCCAGCATGAAGAAGTACACCCCGGCTGCTGCAACCAATAACACTGCAATTACTATAATAGTCTTTTTTTTCATATCTGTCACGCTCTGGTTATCCCTTCAGCTTACTTTCTATCACAAAATCGACTCGCCTGTTTTTCGCCCTGCCCTCTTCTGTATCATTGCTGGCAATAGGGTTGTATTCCCCGTAATAGCTTGCAACCAGCAGCGATGGGTCTATATCCGAAACGCTGAGTATGTACCGCCGCACACTGTCCGCTCTGTCCATAGAAAGCTCCCAGTTGTCACGATAGCCCGCTTTACCTATAGGTACGGTATCTGCATTGCCCTCTATCCTTATCGTTTCAATTAGATCGCCATATTGGACTATTATCTCGCACACCTCGTCGAGGGCAATCTTAGCCTGGTTGTCAATGGTCGCCCTGCCCGAATCGAAGAATGCCGAATCCAAAATTCTCAGCTGAATGGTGAAAGAGTCTATATACTCGACGTTGAGCAGATTTTCGAGATTCTTGTCTTCGATATGATCTTTGATCTTGTAGTATAGCTCGTCGAACATCATTGTCATTTGTACGACATCTTCGCTAGATTGCTGCTCGCTCTCGAATTCGTCCTCGTAATTGGTTTTGGTTATGACGAATTTCCCTTCTTGGACTTCTTCGATCTCGTCTGGGGCATTTGGATCCAAGGGCGGAATCGCAGTAATGCTCATCCCCTTGAGGCCGGATACAATTTCATCCGCTTTGCTCTGCTC
Source organism: uncultured Clostridia bacterium (assembly GCA_937874755.1). Classification (GTDB taxonomy): domain Bacteria; phylum Bacillota; class Clostridia; order Christensenellales; family CALWSW01; genus CALNBC01. The sequence continues at coordinate 1,224 of CALNBC010000185.1, read as the reverse complement.
CATAGATGAAAATGCAAAAAGCAACACAAAGAAAGTCAGCAAGTTGGTCATTAGGTCGCCCAAAGTTGCCATCCACGCAGGTGAACTAGCCTCCTGGGGTGGTTCGGGCTGTTTTCTGTCTCTCATGCCAAGACTCCTTTATCCTTTGCCGCCGCCGGCTTTTCTCTCAAAGCTGGAAACTTCGTCGACCTCCATAACTTCGGGTTTTCCGCTGGGAGCCTTAAGATCCCTGCGCGCCACGAAGGAATTGAGCTTGTCGCGTATTATGCGGGGGTTTTCACCCTCCTGGATAGAGAGCAGGCCCTCTATGTAAAGTTCTTTTTGCAACACTTCCGCATCGCTCTGCGCCTTGAGCTTCTTCGCTATGGGTGTGAATACAAGGTTTGCGAGCACCGACCCGTAAAAAGTGGTAACAAGCGCAACCGCCATGTTCTTTCCGAGGGAGCCGAGGTCGTCGAGGGTTTGCAACATCAGTATGAGTCCGATGAGCGTTCCAATGAGACCGTACGCCGGTGCGAATGCAGCCATAGTGTTGAATAGATCCTGCCCTTCGGCATGCCTTGTTTGGATAAAGTACACTTCCGTTTCGAGTATGTTCTTGATAAGCTCGGTATCCGTACCGTCCACTATGAGGCTGATGCCCTTTTTCAAAAACGGGTCCTCGATTTTATCGACATACTCCTCCAGCGCCAGCAGTCCTTCGCGGCGGGCGACGTTGGCGATTTCGATGATGAGGTCGATATCCTTGTTAAGGTCGCTGGAGCCTGATTTTTTGAACGCCATCTTGAGTACGGGTATGATATTCTTAAGGCTCTTGCCGCGAAAGGAGATTATGGTCGAGGCAATGGTGCCGCCTATCGTTATCAAAACGGAAGCGACATCCCAGAAATAGCTGAGCTGACCCGCTATCATAATGGAGAGTATTATCAGAAATGCGCCTAGACCCATTCCGAAAATCGTACTAAATTCCAATTGCATTCACCTCGGTGATATTTAGGTTTTTAGGCATTTTGGGCGCTCAATATCTCTCGCCGGTATTCAATGGTCAGCCTTCGTATTTCATCGCATGTTTCGGAAACTACTAGTTTGCGGCCGGAGGCCATGGAAATAACCGTGTCCGGCTTCTCTTCCACAAATTCTATAAGGTCGCAGTTTACCAGAAATTCTTCTTTGTTTAATCTGTGTACGCTAATCAAGACAATCTCCCGTCCCACCTGCCCTAGG
>CALNBC010000184.1 GCA_937874755.1 uncultured Clostridia bacterium | reverse complement strand
GGGCTCGGCAGGAGCCGTTGTGCAGGCAGCCAGCGCCATAATAAGGGCGAGCGCCAGCGCGACTATGGAAAATTTTTTGTTCATAGTATTCCTTGTACTCCTTCTACCTTTTTTATTTTGAACTATTCTAGTCTAATAGTATTATCCGCTTGCCCTCCCGGGCGATTTTTCTCTGTTCAACAAGTGCATCCATCGCCCTATATAGCGACGCTCGACTAATGTCCAACGCCAATGCGAGCCGCGATGCGCTAATCGACGGCGTAATCTTTCTGCCGCTCTCTTCCCTCGCTGAGTTGGCTACATAGGCGAGCAGGCGTTGCTCGGCACTGCCGCCGGTGAAAGCTTCTATCTTCTTGTTTAAAAACCTTATTCTTCCGCAAAGATAAGAGATATACCTCTCGCAAAATTCGGGGTCGATTCGGAAGATCTCGCGGATGAGCCCCTCTTCGAGGAACAGCACCTTTGAGGCGGAAATCGCCCGTATGCGGGTGACGTATTCCTCCTCCTTTGTGAAGAGCGCCGCGGCGCCGAAAATGTCTCCCTGTTTGAGTACGTTGATGGCGATTTCCCTGCCGTCCGGTGCGGACTTCGTCACCCTGCACCGCCCTAAGGTAATTAACCCCAGGCTGCGCTCGAAGCTGTCTTCGCAGTAAATCGTCTCCCCTTTGCGAAAGTCTTTCTCCCTGCATTGGGTGTGAGACAGGGCAAAATCCTTTACCCCTGTGGCACAGGGCTGAAACAGCGGGCAACAGTCAAAAACCGCTAAATCCTTCATGCGCCACCTCCCGTCTACGATTTACTGTTCCAAATGAGACAATTTATTGATATTTCGATTGTAAATCATCGTTTACAATATGTCAAGCGCTAATACTCAATATTTGACAAACATACTCTTAACTGATAAAATTACTATGTGAATAAAAATGATAAGAAGCAAGAATGCCACCCTGGGGGGTGGTCAGGAGGAAAAATGTACGAAAACAACTCAATAGACTTTAACGCCAAACTAGGATTCATATGCGATATGGATGGCGTCATCTATCATGGAAACAAACTCTTGCCCGGTGTTGTGGAGTTTGTCGACTGGCTGCGCACTCAGCAAAAACAGTTCTTGTTTTTGACCAACAGCAGCGAACGCACTCCGAAGGAGCTCCAGCAAAAGCTCGAACGGCTCGGGTTGGACGTGGGCGAATGCCACTTTTATACCAGCGCCCTCGCAACGGCATCCTTTTTGAAGGCTCAGGCTCCCGGCTGTTCAGTTTACGCCATAGGCGAAGCCGGTCTTTTGAATGCACTTTATGACGCTGGAATCACCATGAACGATGTCAACCCTGATTATGTCGTCATAGGCGAAGGCAAAGGCTACTCCCTGGAGACATTGACTCACGCCGTTAACCTAGTCATCCGCGGAGCGAAGCTCGTCGGCGCTAACTACGACCTAACGGGTCCCATCGAAAACGGGATTACCCCTGCCTGTAGGGCGCTCATCGCCCCTATCGAGCTGGCGACGGGAAAGCAGGCATATTTCTGTGGTAAGCCGAACCCGCTTATGATGCGCACAGGGCTCAAGCGGCTGGGTTGTCATTCTGCGGATGCGGTCATCGTCGGTGACCGCATGGATACGGACATTGTCGCAGGTATCGAATCCGGAATCGACACTGTTCTGGTGCTTTCGGGCGTTTCCACCCGGGAAACCGTAAAGACATACGCATATCGTCCGACCCTCATCACCAAGGGTGTGGGCGACATAGTCAAGATTGCCAACGGCGAAGGTGAAGTCAAAGCGGAATAAATAATCAAACACTAAAGCTAATGAGCGCAGAAAATTCAGCGCTCATTTTTTATTTGATGCTATTTACCAAATCAATCGATGCTGTGCAGTTCCTTTGCCACTTCCCAGAGCACATCCACCGTCACCCCGCCGAAAGCGTAGTGGTAGAATTCGGACAGCGCTTCGGTATATTGCGCGCGCTCTTCCAGGTGGGCTTCGTCCCCCATACCGGGCTCGCTGAGATCGTCGAGTTGAACCATCGCTTTGTCGTGCAGTTGATAGAATCTTTCTTTGTTGAGCATGGCGATACCTCCTGAAATTAACGGAATCCAGCTGCGGCAATCCGCTAAGTACTCCATAGCGAGCAGCCTGCGGCAAAAAATAAGTTTGCCGCGACTAAATTATACCATCGCTATTGCCCCCGCGCTATGAAATACGCCGTATTGTCGGTATTTCCATCCACAAGCAATCACGCAGCGCTTTACTTTCAGACTTTGGTCTCCCCCGCGAGTTCGCGGAATGCCTTCGCCTTTGCCTCCGCCTCTTGCCTGAGCTGCTTTCGCTTTATCTTGCCGGATACGGTCTTGGGCAACTCCTCGGTGAATTCTACGATACGGGGGTACTTGTACGGCGCAGTGTTGTGCTTGACATGGTTTTGCAGTTCCTTCTTCAGCTCCTCGGACGGCGCGTATCCCCTTGCAAGCACGACCGTCGCCTTGACTATCTGGCCGCGGACGGGATCGGGCGCGCCGCTTATCGCGCATTCTAGCACCGCGGGGTGGGTCATCAGCGCGGATTCTACCTCGAAGGGTCCTATCCTGTAGCCGCTAGACTTGATTACGTCATCCGCCCTGCCCACGAACCAATAATACCCCGCTTCGTCCATCCAGACTATATCCCCTGTGTGGTACCAGCCATTGTAGCGCGTCTCGTCATTCTGCTGGGGGCTTTTGTAGTATTCGGTAAAAAGACCGACAGGTGTTCCGTTCGCGACGCTAATGCACACCTCGCCCTCCTCGCCTTCCTCGCAGGGGTTGCCGTTCTCGTCCAGCAGAGCGATATTATACATCGGGCTGGGCTTACCGAGGGAGCCGGGCATGGGCTCGTCGAAGTGGAAGTTGGCGAATATAGGTCCTGTTTCGCTCTGACCGTACGCTTCGTATATCTTCACACCGAACAGCTCGTAGAACTTTCTATACACCTCTGGGTTGAGTGGTTCCCCCGCAGCGGAGGCGCGCTTTATGCAGGAGAGGTCATATTTTTCTAGGTCGGTCTTTATCATGAAACGGTATATCGTGGGCGGCGCGCAAAAACTGGTGATGCGGTATTTTGAGAGTACCTCGGCGAGGTTCTCGGGCACGAACTTCTCCATGTCGTACACGAAAAGCGCTGCACCGCAAATCCACTGACCATACAGCTTGCCCCAGGAGCACTTTGCCCAGCCCGTATCAGCAACGGTGAGGTGAAGGTCGTCGTCATCGAGGTGATGCCAGAACTTCGCACCCACGATGAAGCCCAAGGGATAGGTGAAATTGTGCACTACCATCTTGGGCATTCCCGTGGTGCCCGAGGTGAAGTACATGACGCTCAAATCCTCGTTCTTTGTGGCTGCTTCGCCCGTCGGGCGAGGGAATTCGGGGGAGTAATCGCCCAGTGTAGCGGTGAAGTCCTCCCACCCTTCGCGCTGCCCATCCACGCCGAAGATCGTTTTCAGCGCGGGGCAGTTGGGGCGCGCTTCGTCTATTGCGTCGGCGATAGCGGGTTCGTTGACGGATACTATCGCGACGGCCTCCGCCGCGTTGACCCTGTATTCGACATCGTGGGCGGTTAAGAGGAAGGTCGCGGGGATTATCACCGCACCCAGCTTGCACAGCGCGACGTTTATCACCCAGTATTGCCAGCGGCGCTTCAGTGTGCAGAGCACCATGTCCCCCTTTTTGATGCCGTAGGAGGCAAAGAGGTTTGCAGCGCGGTTTGAAAGTTCGGATATATCGGCGAATGTAAAGTGTCTGTCCGAACCGTCCTCCCCGACCCACAAAAGGGCGAGCTTTTGCGGGGAGATTCTCGCGTATTCGTCCACAACATCGTACCCGAAATTGAAATTTTCCGGCACGCGCACGCGGCAGTTTTTATGAAAATCGCCGTAGCTTTGGCAATTAGAATCTATGAATCTGTCAATAAGGCTCATTTTCTCTCCCCCTCAAGTTCATCGTGCGGCGGTATCACTATCGCGAGGAAGGACACCGGTCCGCCTATCGCCTTCATGCCGTGGGGAAGTGTTGAGTCGAAATAGATTGAATCCCCCGCGTACAAAAGCAGTTCCTTGTGACCGATAATAAGGCGCATGATACCCGAAAGTATATAGTCGAATTCCTGCCCGGGGTGGGAGTTGAGGCCGGTCTCTGCGTCCGGGTCGTCGGGCTGGATGGTCACGTGGAAGGGTTCTATCGCCTTGTCCTTGAAATTGTAGGCGAGACTGTGGTAGCGGTAGTCCCTGTTCATGCGCTTGACCTCTTCGCCGTGACCGCTGCGGCAAAGGAAGTACCGCCTTAGCTTGGGTGTGGAGCCTGTCAGCAATTCGTAAACCTCTACCCCGAATACCTGCGCGGCCCTCGTTAGGAAACTGATGGGAATGTCCACCTCACCCCGCTCGCAGGCCTCGTATTCCTCAATGGGAATACCCATGCGCCCAGCGACCTCCGCTTCGGTCAGATCTTCGATTTCGCGCAACGTGCGTACCCTGGAAGCAATCTGAGCAACCTGTTCCGACATTTTAATTTCCTCCTAAATCGCAATTAATGTTGTGGTTAAATTTGTCGCTTAAATAAAAAAAGACTCTTCGTCAAAGGACGAACAGAGCCGTGGTACCACCTTTATTTGGACGGGCTATTTATATACAAATAAAAACGCCGATCCCTCTTGCCTGTAACGGGGCTGACCCGGTTCCTGCTTGGGCGAATGCCTTCACAAAAACTGCTCGGGAGCGACTTCGACGCCTGCCCTTACCAAAAGCCCTTCCAGCCGATGGGGCTTTCTCTCTGAGGTGGACGGAGCGCTTACTACTCTCCTTCAAAGCATTGTCTTTATTTGTTTTGTATGATAGCGCATCAAAGCGGCATTGTCAAGTGTGCCGATTGCAAAAATTTTTGCAGGAATTGTGGCATAAAGGTGAATTATCGCCCGATAACGCGCCCAAATGTACCCCTTGGGTGTTGCATTATCGCTTTTGTGTTATAATAACCTGTACTAAATAATATTGAAAGGTGCATCCAATGATAAGAAAGCCTAATGCGCGGTATGTGCTTGTCAGCGGCGGCAAAGCCTTTGACAGGCGCACCCTTGTAAGAGGGCAGCATCCCGCAGAAGTCAAGGCCGCGCCAAAAGAAGTGCTTCCCGCAGAAACCATGCCGGAAGCGAGCTTTGAGCATTTTGGGGGCGATATTTTGGATGATGAAAAACACTCTCAGGTAGAGCAGCCCTCCACATCGCCGTCAAACGTTGCAGGCGCGGAGCAGATAGTCGCATCGGGAGAGAAGCCTACATTGATGACCAAGATGCGCAGCGCCATGAGCCGGTTCCGCCCCGCTTCCAAGGACGACGAGGCGGGCAAAACCAGAGCATTTGTGCCCGTCAAGCCGGAAATCAGCGAGGAGCACCTTTACGAGGGAGGCGGCTCGGAGAGCATATTCACCCGGCGCACGAAGCCCAGAAGCCTTGTGCTTTCTATATTCTTCAGCGTGCTCAAGATGCTGCTTGTGCTCGTCTTGGCGCTGGGTTTTGCGGGCTTGGGAGCGGTCACCGGAATTGCCCGGGCGTATGTAGACACCTCCCCCGAGCTGGACATAGGCTTAATCGAAAACCAAGCCCAAACCTCGGTCATATACGACGGCAACGGCAATGTCATCACCACGTTTGCCGGTCTGGAAAACCGCGAATGGATTTTACAAGCACAGCGGGGTGGACTTCAAGCGCCTCGCCAGTGCGGTTATTAACACTTTACGCAACGAAAACACTCACGGCGGTAGCACCATAACCCAGCAACTCATCAAAAACCGCGTGCTCTCAAACGAGCAGTCGTACAGGCGAAAGATTCAAGAAGCATTTTTGGCTATTGAACTGGAATCTCAGTATTCCAAGGACGAGATACTCGAGGCATACTTGAACGCCATCCCGCTCGGCGGCATCAACTACGGCGTCAAGACGGCGGCGAAGGACTACTTTGGCAAGGGGCTCAACGAGCTTACCATAAGGGAATGTGCGATACTTGCGGGAATCACCCAGAACCCCACGAAGTTCAACCCCAGACTGAACTATTACGATGCCAACAGGGACATAAAGACCACCAAAGACCGAACGGATACGGTGCTGCTTGCGATGTACAACGCGGGTTTCATCACCAAGGAGCAATACAACGCCGCTCTTACCGAAGAAGTGCCCATCATTGAAAAATCATCGGTCAGCACGATGTACGACATGCCTGCCTTCGTCGAATACGCGGTGGACGACGTTATTACCTGCATGCTCAAAGACCGCGCGCTGGAAAACACCAGCGCGAACCGCGCATCTATGGAAAAGCTGCTGCGCACCGGCGGTTACCATATTTACACAACGGTAATTCCCGAAATACAGAATACTGTGCAGGAGACCCTCTCCACTTGGGACGGTTACCCGAAAATCGCCGACCCGACTTATTCCGTCAAGATAACCAAAAACCCCGACGGCACTGTGGACGAAACAATCCAGCCCCAGGCTGCCGCTGTGGTCATCGATCAGTCCAGCGGCAGGATAGTCGCCATGGTCGGCAGCAGAGACAACCCAACGCGCAAAAAGCTGCTTAACCGCGCAGTCGCCAGCAATATGCCCATAGGCTCGTCCATTAAGCCGCTTTCCGTATACGCTCCGGCGCTCGAAAACGGCATGTCCCCCGCGTCCATCATAATGAACTTCGCCCAGCCGATCGAAGGCTATGGCGGCTCGCGGGGCTACCCCACCGGCGGGCTTTCCAACCAGGGACCAGTCACCATGCGAAAGTCGGTCGTGTCCTCGCTGAACGTGGGCGCGGCGCGGGTGCTGTTTGAGAACGTGACCCCCGCCGCTTCCAAGGACTACCTCGTGCGCATGGGCATGGATCCTGACACCATATTTGCAGACGGACCCGGTCTCGCCCTTGGCACTTCGGGCATCTCTATGCTGGAGTTGACCACCGGATTCGCCACCATCGCCAATGGCGGCGTGTATCGCTCCCCGATTTCCTTCACCGTAGTGAAGGACAGCAGG
>CALNBC010000183.1 GCA_937874755.1 uncultured Clostridia bacterium | reverse complement strand
TTCCCAAGAGGGCGGTATACTATATCTGTTCGGCTCTATACACGCTGCCGACGAATCCCTTTACCCCCTGCCAAGCGCCATAAATGATGCTTACGAGGAGTGCGATGCCCTCGCCGTCGAGCTGGACATTACCACTATGACCGAAGAGAACGTCGAAGCTGCGACGCAGCTGCTTTCCCAAATGGTGCTTCCGGACGGGCAGCTCTTTTCGGAAGTTTGCGAGCCAACGCTCTACAGTCAAGTGCAAGCGATACTTGAAGATAAGGGGCTTTATTCACCGCTTTACGAGTCCTTTGGCCCTGTCTTTTGGCAGTTGATACTCGAAACCGCTGCAATGGAAGAATCGGGGCTCGATGCGGAAAGTGGCGTGGATACATACTTTTTGAAGCGCGCGCACGACGATGGCATAGAGGTGCTCGAAGTCGAGAGCTTCGAGTTTCAGATGGAATTGCTGACCTCCGAGCAGGCACAGCAAGAGGCGTGGACTGCCCTCGCACTTGTGGCGGAAGATTTTGATGCCTACGCGACCAGCTACAAAGTGCTGTTCAACACTTATTCCTCTGGCAATCTCGCCGCGCTCGAGCTGATCGCATTGGGGAATCCCGGCGTTGAGCAGACGCCCGACGCAAACTTAAACGGCGATTCGAAGTATTCCGTAAAGTCGCGCAACATACACATGGCTGACAAGGCAGTCGAATACATCGAATCCGGAAAGCGGGTGTTCTTCGTAGTCGGAGCTGCGCACATGGCAGGGGATGGCGGCATACCTGCGCTCATGCAGAGCATGGGCTACAACGTAGAAAGAACATGATTAGTACCGCACAAAGCGGTATAATAGATTGAGTAAAGACCTTACCGGAGGTAAATATGCCAACAAAACAACAACTTGAGCTGGTTGAATCTATAATCGAGGGCGATCGCGAGGAGCTGGTCGCCGCGCTCTCCGAGCTTATACGAATACCCAGTAAGCGTGCCCCCTCCCTTCCCGGAATGCCTTTCGGGAAAGCTTGTGCAGATGTGCTGGAAGTCGCGATGAAGCGTGCCAGTTCGATGGACTTTGAAACTGAAAATAAAGATAATATGCTTGGCTGGGCGCAGTTTGGTGAAGGCGAGGAGCTCCTTGCAGTGCTTGCCCATTTGGATGTCGTCCCCGAGGGCGAGGGCTGGTCGGTCGATCCCTTTGGAGCAGAGATTAAAGACGGTTATATTTACGGGCGAGGCACACAGGACGACAAGGGCCCGGCGACTTGCGCCCTATTTGCCATGAGCGCCATAATGAGAGCGGGAATCAAACCTAACAAGCGAGTTCGCCTCATACTTGGCTGCGACGAGGAGAGCGGCTCGTCGGACATCGATTATTACATCAACCATTGCGAGCTGCCGGGAATGTGTTTTTCACCCGATGCCGATTACCCCCTGGTAAACGGCGAAAAGGGCATATTGCGCCTGGCTTTAAAGGGTGAGTTTACTAAGAACGATAAACTTCCGAGAATCCTAGAAGCTCACGGTGGCGACAGGGCAAATATCGTAACGCCAAATGCCCATGCGATTGTCGCGGGGTTTACCTGTACAGAGATAGAGGGTATCTGCAAAAATGTGGAAACTCGGCTCGGAGTAACAATTAACTGCGCAGACTGCGGCGCTGCAGGGCTTGACGGTGAATCCGCTGTTCGCATCGATATTGCGGGAAAAGCAGCCCATGCCGCAACGCCCGAACAAGGTAATAGTGCAAATACAGCTCTGTTCGAAATACTCTCGCTCTTCCCCTTGGGCGATAATGATGTAAAAGCTAAGCTAACTGAGCTTAGCCGCCTGCTGCCCCACGGGGATACGCGTGGCTTAGCTTTGGGAATCGCAAGGGAGGATGAGATATCGGGTGAACTGACCTGCAACCCGGGTATCTTTGTGTTAAACGAGAATGGCTTTGAGGCAACTTTGGATATTCGCTATCCCATAGACGCACAAAGCGATGCAATACTGAACGATTTCCGCAATAATGTACAGTTGCTCAACGTATCCCTTAAAACCGACGCACCTCCCCATTATGTGAGTCCCGACAGCGCACTTGTCAAAGGCTTGCTCCGTGCCTATACCAGCGTTACAGGCAACGAAGGCTACTGCATATCCATAGGCGGAGGTACTTACGCAAGGGCCTTCGAAGGCGGCGTTTCCTTTGGATGTATGTTTCCGAATGGCGACGACAGGATGCACCAGGCCGATGAGCGAATAAGCATAGATGAGCTGATATTGAATACGCGAATAATGGCGAGAGCGATAATCAACCTTACATGCGATTGACGTTCACGATGGCGAACTGTGAAAATTATTTAATTTGTAAAATTGTAGCAAAAGACATTATTCGCCTTATTTTGTCATATTTAGCCAATATTTTACTATAGTGTCTTAATGTTTGGGAACAGAACCGTTACACACGATGTTCATTCTCATTGTTGTTATTGTAATATTCGGTCTAATCAGTTAAAATTGCCACATAGCAGAACCCGCAATACTTAATGTTTATATACTACGGAGGAAGAATCAATGGTAAAAGCAACTGTCACCATCAAAAACAAGTCAGGATTGCACGCGCGCCCCGCCAGCGTTTTTGTTAAAGAGACGCTAAAGTATAAGTCCGCAATCAACATCATTGTCAACGGCAAGGAATACAACGCAAAATCCATCCTCGGCGTACTCGCTGCCTGCGCTAGGACCGGAACAGAAATAGAAATTCAGTGCATAGGCGAAGACGAAGAGGCGGCTCTGAAGGGTATGGTCGCGGCCGTCGAAGCTGGTCTTGGCGAAGAATAACCGCCAAAGATTCAAATGGATTTGACAATATTGGACTTCTAATGCCTAATTTATCCAAAATTCGGCATTTTATTCTCTAATTACCCTGAACGGAGGTTCAAATGTTGAAGGGAACAGGAGTGTCACCAGGCATTGGCCTTGCGCCTGCTATCAAGTATTACAAACAGGAGCTCGTTATACCCGAGGGTCCTGGTAAAGGAGTCGAGTCTGAGCTTGCCGCTTACGAAACTGCCCTGGCGATTATTATAAAAGAGACTGAAGAGCTCGCGCAGAACACGTCGAAGAACATGGGTGCAAGCGAGGCAGCAATATTCGATGCCCACGTTATGATACTTCAAGATGCAGAGCTATCCGCTCCCATATTTAACGCAATACGGGGCGGGGATAACGCCGTCCACGCGGTCTGTGAGAGTATGGATGCGCTCATTCAGTTTTTTGACGAGATGGAAGACAGCTATATGCGCGAACGCGCGGCTGACATAAAGGACATAAAGGTCAGGCTTATAAGCAGATTGCTTGGCGTCGAGTTCCGCGATCTTTCTTCCCTTCCCGAAAAGTCGATAATAGTTGCTAACGATCTCACCCCCTCCGATACCGCCAAGATTGACAAAACACACATTGCGGGCATCATTACCGAAGTGGGTGGCAGAACCTCCCATACCGCCATTATGGCTCGGACAATGGAGATCCCCGCAATAGTCGGCTGTGCAAATGCGACCAGCACTATCGAAGAAGGTGCTCTTATTGCTATCGACGGTTCAACCGGCGAGGTTTTTATGAACCTTTCTGAAGAAGAAGTCGCTGATTTTCAGGCGAAGATTGAGCTGGCTTCCCACCAAAAGGCTGCCTTGAAGCGCTTTGCGGACACTAGGTCAATAACAAAGGATGGGCACACAGTAGAAGTTGCCGCAAACATCGGCACCCCGGGTGAAGCAAGGCGCGCCGCGGAACTTGGCGCGGATGCAATAGGTCTTTTCCGCTCAGAATTTCTTTATATGGATAGAAATACTTTGCCTGACGAAGACGAGCAATTCTTCGCGTATAAGGAATCCTTGCTCGCCATGGAACAGAAGCCTGTAATCGTACGCACGCTGGACATCGGCGGTGACAAGAAACTCCCAGCCCTCCCTCTTCCCAAGGAAGAGAATCCCTTCCTCGGATACAGAGCAATCAGGATTTCGCTTGACAAGCAGGACCTTTTTAAAACGCAGATTCGAGCCCTGCTTCGCGCCAGCGCTTTCGGCAAACTCAGGATTATGTTCCCCATGATTTCATCGCTGGACGAATTGCGAAGCGCCAAGTCTATCGTCAATAATTGCATGGACGAACTAACATCCGAAGGCACCGCATACGATAAGGACATCGACATCGGTATAATGATAGAGATACCCGCCGCAGCGCTGATTGCCGACAAACTTGCAAAGGAATGTGACTTCTTTTCTATCGGAACCAACGACCTCATCCAGTACACCGTCGCAGTGGACAGAGGTAACGAGCGCGTCGCAACCCTTTATTCCCAGTACCATCCCGCAGTCCTCAAGCTTATACAAATGTCTATTTCTGCTGCCCACGCCGCTGGAATACCTTGTGGAATGTGCGGCGAAGCTGCTGGCGATCCACTCCTCATGCCATTGCTGCTAGGCATGGGGCTAGACGAGTTTTCCATGAGTGCCTCTTCCATACTCACCGCGAGAAAGCTCATCACTGAACTCGACTATTTTCGCTGCAAGGGGATCGTTCAGCGTATACTCGAATTGGGGACCGCCGCAGAGGTCACCGAGGAGCTCAAGCACCTTAAAATTTGAATTTTGTTGTACTTATAGCAAAAAAGGCCATGCGGCCTTTTTTTGTTGTATTTCCAACTTTATACTACTTAGTCAGGAACTCGAACAAACTCTCCAGCTGGTTTTTCGAGTAATATTCAATTACAATCTTGCCGCGTTTTTCCGAACCTTGAAGGTTCACTTTTGTGCCAAGTTGGTTCTGAAGGGTGGACTGCACATCCTGCAGCTCGGGGGCGAGCCTTGTTTCCCTTGCGGGTTTCGTCACTCGAGCTGCATTTTCACCCATCATTTTACATCGCTCTTCGGTCTGACGTACCGAAAGACCGCGCTCTTCGACTTCTCGGGCTATCGTTAGCTGGTCAGCCACATTTTTTACCCCGACAATGCACCTGCCATGCCCCGCGGAGAGCCGCCCGTCCTTTATCATAAGCAGGACTTCCTCCGGTAAAGTGAGCAGCCTTAAGGCGTTCGCTATCGCGGGTCGGCTTTTGCCTATCCTTTCAGCTGCTTCCTCTTGTGTAAATCCATGTTGGTCCATCAACTGCTTAATACCTGTGGCTTCTTCTACGGAGTTCAGATCTTCTCTTTGAAGATTCTCTACCAGTGACACTTCCGCCAGCGTCTTTTCGTCATAATCGCGAATTATTGCGGGAACTTCCGCTAATCCTGCCAGTCTTGCGGCCCTCCATCGCCTTTCCCCTGCGACAATCGTATATCTCTCGTCTCTTTTCTTGAGGATTAGCGGTTGGATTATCCCCGACGTGGTTATAGATGCGGCTAGGTCTTCTAAACCTTCGGCATCAAAGTATTTTCTAGCCTGTTCGCGGTTGGGGTCTATCTGATTGATATCGATCTTTTTTATAGTGTTCTGTTCCGATTCAGCGATAAGTTCCGCACTTTCACCCCAAAGTGCATCTAATCCGCGCCCTAGAGCAACCTTTTTATCCGTTTTTGCCATTTCAGACCCCCTTATTATCCTTCAGCACCTCGTCTGCAAGTGACTTATACGCCCGAGCCCCCGAACTGAGCGGCGCGTAGTTCGCGACAGGCATCCCGAAGCTCGGCGCCTCACCCAACCTCACAGTTCGCGGTACGATAGACCGGTAAACCTTTGTTTTGAAGAATTTTTTCACCTCGTTGACCACTTGGTTGGAAAGCTTTGTTCGAACGTCGTACATGGTAAGAACGACCCCCTCGATATCCAAGTCAGGATTGAGATGCTTTTTTACCTGCGCAACCGTATTCATCAGCTGGCTCAAGCCCTCGAGCGCAAAATACTCGCACTGTATAGGCACAATTATGCTATCCGCCGCAGTCAACGCATTCAACGTAAGCAACCCGAGGGAAGGAGGACAGTCGATAATGATGAATTTATAGTTCTGCCGCACTTCTTCGAGCGCGCTCTTAAGCAATCTCTCCCTTGCCATAAGCCCCACCATCTCGACTTCTGCCCCCGCAAGCGAGATGTTTCCGGGCACAACCGCCAGATTGGGTATATTCGAGCTGACAGCCACTTCTTTTATCGGACGTTCGTTTATCAGAACATCGTAAATTGAGCTTTCACTCGACTTAGACAATCCAAGACCACTGGTAGCATTCGCCTGAGGGTCAAGGTCTACCAGCAACACGGGTACTTTTGCCATCGCGAGGCTTGCGCTGAGGTTTATTGCCGTCGTCGTCTTGCCAACGCCGCCTTTTTGGTTGGCTATGGCGAATATTTTTCCCATTTCCCCTCCGTAAGCATTGAATTTCAACATGTATTGTCTTAACTCTACCCTTCACTGCCGCAATAGTCAACTGTTTTCAATGTTTCACGTGAAACAACTGGTTAAGCCCTCGGCTGCTGGTGTGAATGTGTATATCAGTGCTGCAAGCAACATTATGCCTGCCAATGTTTCACGTGAAACATTGCATAGTTCTGCACGCAACTATTAATTCCTAGTTGACAACTCGGGTTTGATGGGTGATAATAAAATTGAATTCGAAAGGAGGTAAAATCTATGGCAACCGTAGTTAATGAGAACATGAAGATAATCGAGCTCATCAGACTGGACGAAGGTGTAGCGGATATACTGATGAACACCGGTATGCACTGCATCGGCTGCGCGATGGCGCATGGCGAAACCCTCGGCGAGGCGGCCTCTGTGCACGGAATAGAGCCGCAGGGATTGGTCGACTCAATCAACTGCTACCTTGCGAGCAAGGAACAATAACCGAATAAATCAAAGGCGGGCTGTATAGCTCGCCTTTCTATTTGAAGATAATTCAGCGTGAAAAAAAGCGGGAGTTACCCGCCTTCTTTCAATGCTTCACTAGTTTATTCCTGGTCTTGATCAATTTCGATTTCTTCTGCATCAATCTCCACTTCACCCTCATCTTCCAACTCAGTATTGTCTACTGTTTCAGTTGCGACGTCCTCTTCGTGCTCGGTGATACAGGCGGCTACAACCTTTTCATCGGGCTCAACCT
>CALNBC010000182.1 GCA_937874755.1 uncultured Clostridia bacterium | reverse complement strand
TTGTTAAGTTCAGCATTTTCGTATAACTTTTCAAACATGGGCTCCGTAACTCCAGCGAATGCACCCCCTGCGTGAGGTTGACGAACACCAGATACCCGCCCTCGCGGTACTGGGGGCGATAAGGCGCTCCGTCGAGCAGGCAGGATACGGTGCTTTGCGAAATAGGGCGACCCGTAAAACCGTCGCACACCGAAAGCACTGCGCTTACGTGCAGGCGTATCATATGTTCCTCCTTAAATGCTGTCTCCTTGCGGCTTTTCGTCGAGTGAAATATCCACATCCCCGACTCTGGCGATTCTGCGTGTGCGCTTGGAGTCTATGAGCACTCCCTCCACCTTGCAGACTATGGACAGCTTGTACGGCTTGGCGGTATTGTTCCAGATTTTGATGAGCTGGTCGAACGTGGGGCGCTCAATTATCAGGTGGAGCAGCGAGTCCGTGTCCAGCAGCGAGCCTTGCAGGTACTGTCTCCCCAGTGTGGGCTGATCCTTGAGTGCCTGCAGCGCCGCGCCCAGCATGCGGTACTGGTCCGCCTCGCGCAGCTGCGCGGGTGCCTTGGAATGCGCAGTTATCAGAAAACTGAGCTGGAAGCGGGAGGGAGCCATGCGTTGCACGTCCTGGGATTGGCGTATAAAACCGCTGCCCGCGCCGGTTTGATTGTCCTCCTCGATATGGAATAGCTGCACCGTAAGCTGGTTGTTTTCGCTTTCGTGGGGCGAGCAAAGGGAAATCAGCTCCCGCTTGCTTATGGGCTCGGGAGTCAACGCGTCCCTAAGGAACTCTACCAGCGCGTTACCCGCCTCGACTATCGCCGTATATTCCGCCATGCTCTCCCTCCGCTTACCCTTCGGTAAAATACGCGTACTGCACAGATAAATAGCCGCTTGTCAGACCGTCCAGCGCGAGCATCTGCACAGTACAGGCATGCAGGCACCTATTCACCGCGATGGCCGCGTCGGACTGGGTGCAGAGCGCATCGCTCAGCGCCATGCCGCTCGCCTTTCCCGTCGCGTATTCGGTTTGGACGGTTGCTGCCGTCTCGCACGCCTTGTCGTAATCCTTTTGCGCCTGAACGAGTTCTTTATAG
>CALNBC010000181.1 GCA_937874755.1 uncultured Clostridia bacterium | reverse complement strand
TGCCCGTTTCGCTGTACCGGCTCGGCATTGTCTTTCGGCGGTTCATTTCGGCCTGCACCATATCAAACACCTCGCGAGATACGATTGCGGGATGACTGTTTTCAACATAATACTGCGGTACTTCCCCTTCGTTGACCTTCTGCTTCTTGGTGAGAAAGTCCACGGTATATTTTTTTTGTGCTGTGACCAACGCACTGATACAATTTTATTTTTCATAGGTCAGGGGTATTCAAATTACCGTTAGGGTATTCAAAATTACACAGGGGTATTCAAATCGGGAAAAGCGCCGTAGATTGGGCGTTTTCTGCAGTTCTCCGGATCCCTGCATCAGGCGGCAGCAGGAGGTGTAGGAGTAGAGATGCGGCTTCGTGGACGGAGCGAAGTGTGACTATTAAAAATGCCTCAAATTCGACCCGATTTTTGTAGCCGCGTCTGTGTTGGCATGGGGTTTTTTATACACTCAAAAGGCGGAGTGTGACTATAAAAGACCTCCGCTACATCCCTGCAACGGAGGTCAATATTCATGTATGTATCGGTTCACTATTAGCGCAGTCTTTGCAGTCGGACAGACAATTCGCTTTTGGGTAACCGAACTTTCTGCCCGTTATGTTTTTGTAGTTCGAGAAGGCAAAACCTATATTCATTGCCGTCTATGAACCTACCATCGTATAGTTGGTCAAGAACTCCAAGTGTTCCGACTAATGTAACCCCTTCTGCAACGGCTGCCTTGCGTAATGCTCCGTCCCCTGTCATCAGGAGTATTCTCCTGTTTTTTGCTATAGACAGAGCAACTCGGTCATATACAGATAATTTGATATATTTCTCGCCGAATGTTTCAGCCAGCTCAAACTCATCTATTGTTATATCAACACCAACAAGCCCATATAGAAGAAGAGCATCTGTCAGACCAACTGGAGACAGCAACTCGTCTTTGATGGCATCTTTATTCATAATGTAGGTGTACGGCAGTTTGAATGGCAAAGCTATTCGCTGTATGACAGAAAAATCAATCCAGACATTAGTATCGCTACTTACAAACTCCATTTATGATTCCTCATTGAAGCAGCAGTGTTCCACTACTTCATCGTAAGGTATTTTCAGAAGCTCGGCTCCGCGTTGCATACTGATGTCTCCCTCATTGATAGCCCGATATACAAGTTGCTCGAAAAGCTGAGGTTTTTCCGTATCGATACGAGTTGGTTCCTTAGAGCGCCACCCAGCCTTTGATGCCGCTATGAAAAACGTCTTAGCGGCGGTGGGCGTAATAATCCCACATACTTCTGCGCGTTTTGCGAGCATAAGCATAGAAATGCCATATTCAGTTGCGGTTAATTGCATATCGGCAGACACGGCTCGTCTGCGTAAACCTAACTCTCTGACTGCATCGTTATTGGGGACATATTCAATCAAGCGATGTGATTCCATCCCTT
>CALNBC010000180.1 GCA_937874755.1 uncultured Clostridia bacterium | reverse complement strand
TTTCATATGCGGGCTTAGCCCTATAATACTGGCATCGCCTCAAGGCGTACCCTACGGTTGGCAGCCGCAAAAGCTTGTTACTGGTCACCCCTCAAGGGGCAGTGTTACTGACTACCCCTTAAAGGGGTCGAGGTATTCCTTCATGCTTATTTGGTCGGATACCTGATCTTCTTTTAGCTGTGTTCTGATATATTCCGCTATTCTTTCCTTGTTCTTTCCGACCGTATCTACATAGTATCCTCTACACCAGAAGCTTCTGTTCCCGTACTTGTACTTCAGGTTCGCATGTCGTTCAAATATCAGCAGCGTGCTCTTCCCTTTTAGGAACCCTACTAAGCTTGATACGCTCGTCTTGGGTGGTATCTCCACCAGCATGTGTACATGATCTGGGCACAATTCCGCTTCTATTATGTTTACCTGTTTCCAATTACATAGTTCTCGCAATATTTTCCCGATCTCTACCTTTAATTGCCCAAATATCGCTTTACGTCTGTACTTCGGAGCAAATACGATGTGGTATTTGCAGTTCCACTTCGTATGTGCTAGACTTTTTGTGTCTTCCATACGGTTGACCTCCTTTTGATTTTTACTCTTGCGGCTGCTAGACCGCTTTCAGTATATCAAAAGGAGTTTTCTTTACCATAGCTAAAGCTTTTTGGAACCCCCGGCATTACCGGGGGTTTTCTTATACAAAAAAGCGCGTCCGGCGACGCGCATTTTAGTCAGGTATTATCGATGTTGGTATCTCTTAAAGCCGCCTAGCGGTACAGCGGCCCGAAATTCCTGCAGGCCATGTAGTCCGCGCTCTCGGGGCTGTCCGTCCCAAAAAGGCCCCACGCGCTTGGGCGGAAAATATGCTTTGCGTCCACATTGTGCATATTTACAGGTATGCGCAGCATCGAGCACAGCGTAATAAGGTCGGCGCCTATGTGCCCGTAGTTAATCGCGCCGTGATTGGCGCCCCAGTTCGCCATTACGCTGTATACGTCTCTGAAAGCGCCCTTTCCCGTTATTCTCGGCACAA
>CALNBC010000179.1 GCA_937874755.1 uncultured Clostridia bacterium | reverse complement strand
CCTATTACAGTATAACAAAAAAGCCGCCTGTAGGCGACTTTTTTGACAGGCTGAGAGCGCCCTTTTTTGGAGGGCGCTCTCTTTTGTGGAGGCAAGGGAGAATGGGCAAGGAAGCGCTTATTTGCTCAGTTCGCCGAGATACTTCGTGTATTCGTCGACCAGCTTGCCCGCGCTGCGGGTACCCATCAGGCTGACGCCCATGTGGTCCAGCATGAACAGCGCGGCGGGCAGGGTGAAGGTCCTCGGCACACCGGAAACCTTGATCTTAGTGTCGCCGGAGAGGTTGGCGCGCATGATTTCGACCTGCTGCATGGTGGGGAAAGCCTGACTGCCAGTAGCGGTCTTGACGTAGGTGACGCCTTGCTCGCAAGCGATTTTGGTCATGGTGGCGATTTCTTCGTCAGTCAGAAAGCCGACTTCGAAAATTAGCTTCGTGTCGCAGTTTGCGGGCTTGCAGATTTCCACAAATTTTTTGGTCTCGGCAGTGACGAGGTCGTAGTTCTTGTCCTTCAGCGCCCCGATATTGATGACCATATCGCAGGCTGTGCAGCCGAGGTTGACCATCTCTTCGAGCTCTAGGTATTTTACCTTAGAGATGCATGCGCCGTAGGGGAACGCGATGACTGCACTGGGGCCTACGCCGGTGCCTTCGAGTTCCTTTTTGGCTAGTTCTGCCCAACAGGAGTTGACGTTTACTGAATTGACCTGGTACTTGGCGGCGGTTTTGCAGGCGGCTACGATCTCCGAAGCCACAGCATTCTGGGCGAGCCAGGCAAGGTCAAAGTGCTTCGCGAATTGTGCAGGGGTTCTCATGTTATTTCCTCCGTATTTTATAAACTGGCGCGCAATTATTAAAACTTTGCGCCGGGTTGACTCAAACGATTTCCGAAAGGAACTCTTCGAGCGCCTTTGCGTCCATCTTTCTGGGGTTGCTGGTCATGCTGGTGCCGAGGCTTTCCTTGGCGAGGGCGGGTATCTCTTCCCTGGGAATGTTCAGGAACTTGTAATCTGCGGCAATGCCCAACGACTCGTTCAGCTCGTACAGGAAATCTATGCACGCTTTTGTGCCTTCGCCCGGGTTCGCAAAGCGCTTGCCCGTCAGTGCTTCGCCGACGAGGTCGAGCTTGTCGCCCGCGTATTCGGCGTTCAGCTTAATTACATGGGGCAATGCGATGCCGCAAGCCTCGCCGTGGGGTAAATGGTACCTGATTCCCAGCGCCATACCCACGCCGTGAGCCGCGCCGAGTCCGGAGTTGGCAAATGCCATGCCGCCAATGAGTGCCGCC
>CALNBC010000178.1 GCA_937874755.1 uncultured Clostridia bacterium | reverse complement strand
GTGCTCCTCCCCGACTGCACCGCGAAACAAGCTGAAGAAAAGCTTGTCGTAGCCTTGCGGGACTACATGGGCGCGGCGGATAGCCATAATAACTGAATATGAATAATCCAGCATATTCCCCAATTTGAAAAGGAGGCTAAAATATGAAAGTAATACTTCTTAAAGACGTAAAAGGCACTGGCAAGGCAGGAGCGGTAGCTGAGGTGAGCGACGGTTACGCCCAGAACTTCCTCATTCCCAAAGGGCTTGCTAAAGTGGCGACCGCCGGTTCGATAAGCGCCGCAAAACAGGCGGAAGCCGCAGAAAAGCACAGGAAGCAGGTCGAAGCCGACACCGCCAAAGAGCTGGCTAAATCCCTCAACGGCAAGACCGTCACCGTCAAGGCAAAATGCGGAGACGGCAACCGCCTCTTCGGGGCGATAACCTCCAAGGAAATCGCGGAAGCCGCCACCGCCCAGCTCGGTCACACGTTCGATAAGAAAAAGATTGAGCTGGACGGCAACATAAAGGAGCTCGGGATCTACGACATTCCTGTGCGCCTGTACGCAGAAACCGTCACCACCCTGAAGGTGGTCATCGAAAAGGAGTAATCCATCATGGCAGAGCTTGCCCCGGCGCCACACATACCGCCCCACAGCGCGGAGGCGGAGCGCGCCGTTTTGGGCGCGGCGCTCAAAAGCCCGCAGGCATTTGCCACCGTTTCCGAAAGGTTGACTGGAGAGGATTTTTATCTCCCCGCCCACGCGCTCATCTTCGCCTCCATGGCGGAGTTGCACGCTTGTGGCGCACCTGTGGATATTGTGACCACCGTCACCTCGCTGGAAACCAAGGGGCAACTCGCCCAAGCGGGGGGGCTTACCTACGTTACCGACCTTCCCTTGTCCGTCCCGACCATAGCCAACCTCCCCCACTACCTCGGCATCGTGGAGGAACAATCCATCAGGCGGCGGTTGATAAACGCCGCGAACGACATCGCGACGGACAGCTTTTCCGGCGAGAGCGACCTTTCTACGCTGCTCTCCGCAGCGGAAAAGCGCGTCTTCGACATTTCCATGAAGGATATGTCTCGAGGGCTCAAGCGGCTCTCCGACGACATTCTGAATGTCTACCTTGGACTTAGCTCCATATCGTCCAAGAACGGCATAACCGGGCTTGCAACCGGGTTTCACGACCTCGACAGCAAGCTGTCCGGCCTCCAGAAATCAGACCTCATCATCGTCGCTGGTCGCCCGTCCATGGGCAAAACCTCTTTTGCTATAAACGTAGCCCAGTACGCCATACTGCATGGCGCAGCCGCGGCGATATTCTCGCTGGAAATGAGCCGCGAACAGCTGATGACCAGGATGATGTGCGCAGACGCCAGAGTCGACTTGCAGGCTGTGAGAACTGGCGCGGTGACACAAGAGAATTGGAAAAGCCTTGCCGAATCCATGGACCGCCTGCAAAACACCAGCTGCTATATCGACGATACCGGCGGCATTAACGTATCAGAAATACGCACCAAGCTTCGCAGGTTGAAGCTGGAACTGGGCAGGCTCGACCTTGTGGTCATAGACTACCTTCAGCTGATGACCTACGAGGGCAGGTCGGACAACCGCGTGCAAATCGTGGCGGAAATCACCCGCTCGCTAAAGATGCTCGCTAGGGAGATGGATGTACCCATTGTGCTGTTATCCCAGCTTTCCCGCGCACCCGAACAGCGCACAGAGCACCGCCCCATCATGAGCGACCTTCGCGAATCGGGCTCAATAGAGCAGGACGCGGACGTTATAATCATGCTTTACCGACCGGCGGTGTATGACACCACCGCGGGCAACGAGGCGGTGGCGATAGTCGCAAAGCAGCGAAACGGTCCTACGGGGGACGTCAACCTCGTGTGGGACGGCAGTACGACCTCTTATAAAAACGTATCAGACAGGTAAGAATAACATAGGGAGAGAATACAATGGCAGAGTTAACAAACATTCCGGTCATCGTTATGGAGGATGACTACGGCAACGAAGTCGAGCTTCAGATAGCGGATGAATTCGACTTCAACGACGCGCATATAATAGCCTGTTGTCCTCCACAGGACGCCGGCGAGGACGAGGACGAAGTCAGCTTCTATTATTCCAACGACAATGAGGACGACCTACAGCTCCTGCTGATAAAGGACGAAAAAATCATTGAGTTGCTTGCCAACATCCTGGAGGAACGGTTGCTCTCCCGCAATTGAACCGAATAATGGCATTTAATTGACATTTGGGGTTTATTACGCAGGTTTTACGAATCTTTGCCCTGGTTTAGGGCAATTATAGGTTGACCGGCAGATTTATAAGGTGTACAATCCAAACGCTAGTGGTATAATTGCCCAATATGCATTAAAGGAGAAAACCAATGTCCGATATTTCGAACAACAACGAAGATATGTCTGTGGAAGTCGTTACTTTCCAGGACGATGACGGCAACGAGTTCGACATGGAAATAGTCGAGGAATTTGAGCACGCCGGCAGGAAGTTCGCCGTACTCGCAGAGGTCACCGAGGATGGTTGCGGCTGTTCTGATTCCGCCTGCTCCAGTTGTTCCTGCGGCTGCGGTGCCGCAGATGACCCCGACGCCGAAGTAGATGCCGAAGACGATGAAGAGGACGGCGAAGCGCTGTACATTTTCGAAGTGGT
>CALNBC010000177.1 GCA_937874755.1 uncultured Clostridia bacterium | reverse complement strand
AAAGGGCAAGACGGTCGGCATAGTCGGCACCGGAGCCATAGGCATTCGCGTAGCAGAGCTGCTGCAGCCCTTTGGGTGCAAGCTGCTTGCAAGCTCGCGGAGCGAAAAGCAAAGTGCGAAGGAACTCGGGGTGACCTATGTGCCGTTGGACGAGCTCATTACCCATTCGGACATTATCACGCTGCACGTACCTCTGAACGATTCCACCAACGGCATGATAGACGCGCGCCGCATTAAGCTGATGAAGAAAAGCTCGATACTCGTCAACATGGCGCGCGGTCCCGTGGTGGACGTTACCGCCCTTGCCATCGCCCTTAGAGATGGGCGTATAGGGGGAGCAGCTATCGACGTATTTGAGAAGGAACCGCCCATTTATCCCGCGCATCCGTTGCTCAACGTGCCAAATGTGCTCGTCTCCCCGCATATCGCCTACGCCACGCAGGAATCGATGGTCGAACGTTCGGCGATTGCCTTTGAGAACGTCTCCTCTTGGATTGCCGGAAAGCAAATCAACAAGGTGCTATAAAGTGGCGAAATTATACTTCCGGTACGGCGCGATGGGCTCTAGCAAGAGCGCAAACGCGCTCATGGTGCGCTATAACTACGAGGAGCGCAACCAGAAGGTGCTGCTCGTCAAACCCTCGCTAGACACGCGGGATGGCGAGCACATCGTCACCTCCCGCTGCGGGCTTTCCGCTCCCTGCGAGTACTTTGACGCGCTCTACGACCGCGACATTAAGCAATATGCCTGCGTAATAGTGGACGAAGCCCAGTTCCTGACCAAAGCGCAGGTCGAACGCCTTGTGGAAATTGTGGACGAGGAAAACGTGCCCGTCATCGCCTACGGGCTTCGCGCAGACTTCCAGGGCGAGCTTTTTACGGGCAGCCATTGGCTGCTTGCCTGGGCGGACACTATTGAGGAAGTCAAAACTATATGCTGGTGCGGCAAGAAGGCTACCTACAACGCCCGATTCGACGAAACGGGCAGAGTAACGAAAGAAGGCGAACAGATAGTGCTTGGCAAGAACGACCGCTACGTAGGTCTTTGCAGAAAGCACTGGAAGGAAGGCAACCTCGGTCCGGACGCAAATCGGCAAGGCGAATGAATGCGGATATTCGGAGCGTTGCCTCCGCCAAAAGGAGTGTTTACGGTTGAACAAAACTACTATAATCGCGCTGGAGGGTATAGACGGCAGCGGAAAGACCCTTCAACTGGAGCTTCTTCAAAAAAAGCTCACTGGCTGCGGGTATTCCATTTCGGTCAAGGGCTTTCCCGAATATGGGAGCTTTTTCGGCAAGCAGATAGGCGCTTTGCTCAAAGGTGAGCCCCTTCGCGCCGACCAGGTGGATTCAAGGTCCATGTGTCTCTGGTTCGCCCTCGACCGCTGGCAGTCCTTTAAGGATTATGTCGACGGCGCCGCGGACTACCTGCTATTGAACCGCTTCACTCCCAGCAACGCCGTTTACCAGAGCGTTCGCAAGATTGACGAAGGCATACCGGACAACTGGGACTGGGTACACAAGCTGGAGCAGGGAACTTTGGGACTGCCCGAGCCGGACTGCTACCTATTGCTGGACATAGACCCTTCCCACGCTCAAAGAAATGTAGACAAAAAGGGTACGAGGGACTACATCTCCGCTGGCGAGCGCGATGTTTACGAAGCTCAGACAGGGCTACTGCTGCGCGCCCGGGAGCGTTATCTTTCCATAGCGAAGCGCCAAGATAACTTCGCAATCATCCCCTGCATGGACAATTCGCAGCAGCTATCGCCCGAAGCCATATCGGAGCGCGTCTGGGCGGAATTGAGCGACCGCGGGCTCGTCAAACTCAATCATGACTGTCCGTGAAATCGCCACAGCCGCGAAAATTCCCCTTTTAACTGCAGTCATTGCCTTTTCGCTGTTCGCATTTATGCTGATGGGTATGGACAAAGCTAGAGCGAAGGCGCACCAGCGGCGAATAAGCGAACGCACGCTGCTGCTTTTTGCCGCTTTTTTCGGCGGCATAGGTGCTTTTCTCGGCATGGAATTTTTTAACCACAAGACTAAAAAGCCGCCGTTCCCGGTACTCCTGCCCCTGTTCGCACTGCTTCAAAGCGCATTACTGATAGCCGCTTTCGCCCTCTCCGGTACGGTGTGAGGTTATAGTCCATCAACTCGACTCGTCTTCACCGCCCTAGCTATCGGGGCGGCTCTCTCTCATTAAAAAAAGACCAAGCGATTGGTCTTTTTTATTCAATAATGCTTCTATAATCTGTTCAAGCTTTTTTTGCTCTCTTGAGTGCAACAGCTACAGCAGCCATTCCCGCAAGCGCCAGCGCAACGACCATCCACTGCGACCGCGCATAATCCCCTGTCGTCGGGGGCGCTAAGGGAACTTCCTCCTCGATTATCTCGGTGGGAATATCATCGGGAGGGATAATCTCTGTCGGTTCCGGAGTAGGTACGGGCAAGGGTGTAGGCGACACCTGCGGCGGAATAGGCACGTTCCTATCCTCTACGGTGAATGTCCACGGCACGTGATATATACCGTCTTGGAACTCGTTGCCCACACTTGTTGGTACGTTCAGTCTGACCAGCAAAGTCGCGTTGGCACCCGCTTCTACCCTTCCAAGGGATACCTTGTTCGTGAGTGTGCCAAGCTCGGCAATGCTCCCAATACCCGGGCCGTAGCTTGCTATGAGCGCGTCCAGCGTCAGCCCGTTTCCCTTGAGAATTACATCCATCGTGAGCAGGTCGAGGAAGGCCTTGTCCTGCTCCCTCGTTGGCTCGGCGTTGAGGTAAACCTCCATCGGCCCGCCTGTGCTGTTGATAACCAAGATTTCTTGCTCTCGCGAGTCGCCGGGCATGAGCGACTTAAACTCCCCGAACAGGTCCTTTTCCGCATTCGGGAAGGTGATGACCGCCTGATTAGAGGTTATCGTCACCGTGACGTTCGAAGCGGCGAAGGCCGTCGACAGGCCGCACAGTGCGCACGAAAGGCAAATCAGTGCGATAAGGGCGATGCGCAGCGTCTTCTTATTGTTCATAGCGTCCTCTTTCCTCCCGGCGGCGGGTTAACTCGTCCGGTAAGTCGTTCTTGTTGCCAGTTCGGTTTAGAGTCTTTGGGGCGACGGTCGACGCGGTTTATGTATGTATTTGCGGTTTACCCTTTTGACTGATGGCTTCAAAGGTGCCTGCCGCAGATGAATGGGGTTACGACGACCGCGCCGACCTTAAGTTCTGGAAAAGATATCCGTATTCCCTGTTATCCACAGATTAAGGGCTTATAAAAAACTTGTCAACTTTGTGACCGGGTGCTTAATCTCGTTTCGGGTTACGGAGTGGTCAAGGCTATATATGCCAGCTCATCGGTGTCCGTTGAGCCTAGATTTTCGGACTGGATGGCGTACGCTTTGACGATAATCTGCTCGTTATTAAGGGTTTCCAGCGTAGCGTTGGTCAGCGCAGCACCTTCTATGGTAACTGTTGTAAACACAGCGGGAAGCGGAGTGTCTGCGGTCACTGCAGGTACGGTGCCAATGTACTTATAGAGGCCGGAGTAACCGCTAACTGCGGACCAGTTGGCGGTGTTTATGTTCAGAGTTGCGTGATTGCCCAGCCCGTTATCGATATAGACGTACACCAAGCAGGATTCACTTCCGGCCTCTACTGTAACAGTGGGATCCTTGTCGAGCACGGCACCTGGGATGATGTGGTAAGAATTGGTCTGAACCCGTCCCGCGCCTTGCTGCCCGGCAAGAATCGCTTTGCCATTTGTGCCGACCTTTGCTTCATCGAGCTTGATTTGCACATTGCCCACTGTGAAGGTATTGGTCACTGTATCCTGGTCTGTCAGCCAGGCGAGAGTCCCTCCGACCGCTGCGACTGCCAGAACGACGATTACCGCGGTTATAGCGATTATCTTCTTCATGCTGATTCCTCCTTTTGTTTTAGAACGATTTTTATCTGTACTCGAAAACGCTTACGGCATCTGCGTCAATAGGTTGACCGCTTCTGCCGGCCATTCGTTCTTCGCGTTGCCGACTGCCTGAATCGCCGAGGCGAGTATCGTGATTTCCAACTTCTTGCCCGCGTATTCGGGGGTAAGGCTGGTCACCTCATACGAATTGAGCAGTGCGGATGTAGTCCCTCCCGCAGGCACAGGCAACTTATAATAATAGTAGCCGTCGGTATGCTTGAACCAGTCATCGCCTGCTCCGGTATTGGCGTTCAGCTGAACATTACCCGTCGGGAGTCCTGTTCCCGTTTCATCCGCGTTCCTCCAGACAGGCACAATAGCTACGCGGATGTAAGCGTACGTTCCGGGTCTGCCGTCCGTCCCAAACTCCTTGTTTTGGACGGCGGCTTCTTTGATTACTGTTTCGCCGGCGTCGACCTCCGTCGGTGGAGTGAAGGTTTCGACC
>CALNBC010000176.1 GCA_937874755.1 uncultured Clostridia bacterium | reverse complement strand
GCCTTCGGGCTGCGCTTCGGTGCGGTGTTCAAATTGCTGTTCGATTACGGGTTCGGCATGTCTTTTATGGCGCTTCTTCTCTTTGGTGGGACCTGCATAGCCGTGCTTTCTGTTGTAGCGCTTTACCAGCCTTACTACCAGCACCAACACGAGTATAAATATGATTATCCCTATGAAGTTGCCGCTTATCCATACGATTGCGTCCTTGAACCACTCGCCCGCGTCTTTTATCGCCTGGGAGAATGCTGTGGAGACCCTGACTCCCAAGGCTTCCTCGCTCGCCTGGGGGCGTTCGAACTCGGTCAGCTCGTAAAAGTCGATGGAAACGGTGGAATAGCCTACTTTGTTATCCAAGTTGCGCAGGGTGGTTTCGAGGGATTCGATTTCGTAGCGAACGCGGGCAATCTCGGTCTCGAGCGCCAGCACATCTGAAAGTTCGGACGCCTCGGTCAGTATGCTCTCCAGTCTTTGGAGTTGAATCTCGTAGGTCTGTTTGCGCGCCTCGTAGTCGTAGTACTGGCTGGTAACGTTCTCGACGTTGCTGCTCTCGCTTATGACGTCTATCAGCTCGTTGGTTTCGGTGAGGAAGGAATCCAGCTTCTGTGCGGGTATGCGGGCGACTATGCCGGCACTCCTGCCCGAATCGCCGTAGTTCTCGGGCTTTTTGCCGTACTCGGACGTACTTTCGATGTAGCCGCCCAAGTTCGCCACAGCGCTTTTGATGCCAGAAAGAGCCTGTTCGTATGCGCGGGTCTCCCCGCTGATGCTGACGGTGCGTATCAGCTTTTCGTCGCTGATGTTCGCGTTGCCCGCTACGGGGGCGGTATAGCCGCCTGGGGAACCTGCGCCCTTACCCAAATCGCTGCCTGCATCGCCACTCGGTGCGGGCACGGGCATTTCTTGGGGGGATTCTGCCCCGGCGCCGTCGTAGCTTGGATTGCCGGGATGCGACGTTCCGTTTTCACTGTAACCGCCTGAGCACCCGCTCAAAATCGCTGCGGTCAGCGCAAGGCAAAGGGTCAGTAAAAGCAGCCGTTGCCAAATATTATTCTTCATTGTTGACAGACCTCCTTCTGTTTGGTTCCGTCCTACCCTCAAAACGACTGAGTTGCGGATAATGTTCCCAAGTACACAAAAAACTCGGCTGACTTTGACCGAGCTTTTTTATGCGTTGAAATAGCTCAGTCACAATAATCTGCACTATTTCGGTAATGCGGCTTTGCTCCTACTGGCATCTTCCCTTGCCCTGGGGAACGGTTGCGGAGTATTTTCTGAGCATTTCTACGGGAGCGTAACGCGACTTTGCGGTGCGCAGACCCAAGTCGCCCATATCCTCCTCCCTGTTGACGAACTTTAGCCCGGGCGCATCGTTGTTCTTCGCGAATTCCATGTTTATAACGGCGGAGGAACCTTGGTAATCTCTCCGCGCCTTTTCTATGTGCACAAACAGGGTGTCCCCCTGCCTTTCGCCCACGGCGATGGCGACTATGGTCCCGCCGGTCCTAATAACCCCGCCTACCTGCTTGAGCTTTCCGTAATTGTCCAGCATCTTCATGGTGAGCTGTTTTTCGAAGTCGGACAGGGGATTCTTCTTCTCGGAGAATATTATGTAGTCCTGGAAGAAATCGCGCACCTCTTCGATGTTCGCTTTGGTTATTGGGTCATAAGTATAATCGCTGTACAGCTTATTGAACTTGTTTATGTTGTTGCGCTGGGTGTTGTACTTCCTGCCCTTGAGGTAAATAATGTCGTCCTTGTCGTAAAGGTAATCCGACCAGGCGGGGGAGTAGCGCACAGTCAGCTCGCCGTAATAATGGTCCGCGATGACCGAGATGCAGGATTCGGGCACCGGCTCGAACACCGTCGACGGGATGTTGTGCTCTATGCAGTAACGGTCGATGGCGCAAAGCGACTCATCCAGCGGGCCCTTGCCGACGGGCGTGGCAAAGGCTATCGTGCCGTCCCTCAGGATGTTTTTGATGGTCACGCGGCCATTGTAAATCGCGTATTCCGCAGAAAAATAGTCCGCCCACATAACTGCAGTGCCCACCGTGTATTCGCATATTCTGTGCTTTTGGACGTTGAAGTAGGGGCGAAGTTCGTCGCCAGAGTCCACTGTTATCGGTTTGAATGTAAGCATGGTTCTACCTTTTCATATTTATCCTTTATATTATTCAAGAGGCGGCAATACACCGCGGTTCAGTCTCGTTAAAGCTGCGGCAAAGCCGTCGGGCAACGGCGCAGAAAACTCCATCTGCTTTCCCGTTTTCGGATGAACGAGGCGCAGCTTTGCGGCGTGCAGCGCCTGCCCAAAAAAGCCCAGCTTGTTCTTCGCGGCGCCGTAGACAAAGTCCCCTGTGACCGGGTGCCCTATGTGCGCCATGTGTACCCTTATTTGGTGTGTGCGCCCGGTCTCTAGCGCACAGGCAACAAGGGTATTCCCCGAACCGCCGGCGCCGTTTTCGTTCGCGGGGAAGCGCGCCAGCACCCGATAGTGCGTAATTGCTTCCCTGCCGCCTTTGACGATTGCCATCTTCTTTCTGTCCTTCGGGTGGCGGGCGATGGGCGCGTCTATCGTGCCTTCGTTTGCGCCGACTACGCCGTCCACCAGGGCGATGTATTCCCTGCGCGCGCTGTGCTCCTGAATCTGAGCAGAAAGCGAGCGGTGCGAAGCGTCGTTCTTGGCGACCACCAGCAGACCGGAAGTGTCCTTGTCTATCCTGTGGACAATGCCCGGGCGCAGTTCGCCGCCTATTCCCGCAA
The DNA here is from genome assembly GCA_937874755.1 of uncultured Clostridia bacterium. Taxonomy (GTDB): domain Bacteria; phylum Bacillota; class Clostridia; order Christensenellales; family CALWSW01; genus CALNBC01. Next base: position 187 of record CALNBC010000176.1, on the reverse strand, counting down.
GGTCTTTGACATGGTACAGCAGCGCGTTGACCAATGTGCCGGTCTTGTTGCCCGCGGCGGGGTGGACTACCATCCCTGCGGGCTTATTGACGACGATTATATCTGAATCCTCGTAAATTACGCACAGCGGAATGTCTAACAAATGACGGGGAGCGTTTACCATGTAATTGTCGATAACGATAATTGG
>CALNBC010000175.1 GCA_937874755.1 uncultured Clostridia bacterium | reverse complement strand
ATTACGCCCTGCACCATTACGACTACAACCTAAACAAGGTAGCCGCGGTGCAGGGCGTAATGGTGCTGAACATCAACGAGCTAGCGAACGCCGTCAAGCCCGTAGTGCTCCCAGGTGAAGAAATGGAAGTCACCATACTAAAGGACGGCAAGGAGTCGGGTCAGGGCGTCGCCTATCTCGATGATGGCACCATGATAGTGGTGGACGGCGGAAGGCGCTATATGAACGAAACGGTGGAAGTCATCGTCACCTCGGTTTTGCAGACCGCCGCGGGCAGGATGATATTCGCAAGGCTTAAATAGCGGGTGAGCATTCAGATAATACTAAGGGCGGTATAATGCTTCAACACGCCGCCACAAGGGCGACTTCCGGCGGCAGTTTTTTACAAATGGAGGGTTTTTGTGGAGAATCGCAAAAAGACAGTCGCCGAGTCCAGGGCGGAGCACAGCCGCATAATTATGCGGGGCGACACCAACGGCACAGGCAGGCTCTTCGGCGGCAGATTGGTCGAATGGATAGACATGGTCGCAGGCGTAGTCGCCAGGCGGCATTCGAATTGCAACGTAACCACCGCATCTATAGACGAACTGGCGTTTATCTCCTCCGCCCATGCGGACGATACCATACTGCTCATCGGGCAAATAGCTTATGTGGGAAGAACTTCTATGGAGGTTCGGGTAGACACGTTTGTCGAGCGGCTGGACGGCGAAAAGCATCGGGTCAACATAGCGTACCTGACCATGGTCGCTCTGGATTGGGCAGACAGACCCACAGAGGTTCCGCGGCTTATTCTGACGACGGACGGGGAGCGCGCTGAATTCAAAAACGGCTGCGAGCGCGCCGCCCAGCGCAAGCTGCGCCGCGGGCAGGAAAAGAAACGGGAGAACGCCGACGAAGGGTCCAAACAGGATTCCGGCGTACATACCATAGGAGAGTGTTAACTGACTGACAATTTGTTGTCAACATTTTGTTAACAGTTGGCAAGGGTCTATTGTGCCTCGGTTTTGGGAATGGTAGAATCTGATTATCAGAAATCTCATTCCGAAACGGAGGCATTTGCATTTGAAAAGGCTGCTATCTTTGGCGCTGGCCGCAGGTCTTCTCATGGGCATCGGCGCCTGTTCAAATCAACCCGCAGAGCCGGAGCTAACGCCAGATATTGGCGACTCTGCAGTTTTCGGCGACGCTTCCGGTAAACCTGCCCCCCCAACGCCCAACGCAAAGACACCCTTTGAGATGGAAATAGGCGCGATAGAAAGCCTGCTCCCGAGCTATTCGTTCAGGGATATGGAAGATGCCGAGCTTTTTGCGCTCACGGAGCAGCTTGGAGACGGGTTTGCTGTGGTCGGCCGTACGGACGGAGCTGGCAACTCCTACGCGCTCATAAAGCTTGCGAACGGGCAGCCCTTCTCGGGGGAGGATTACGGCTTTGCCGATGGTGAGCCAGATTACCGCTACATCTCCTATGAGACGTATTACGCCGATAATACCCGGGCAATACAAATCGCCGTGCTGAAAAAGGACGGCGGAGACATCGAATCGGAAGAACTGCTAATTTCGCTGAAAGATGTCGAAGCGGTCACCTTCGACCCCGACGGACGCTTCGGCTATGTCGTGATGGAAAGCGCGGATAAGCTGGTGTCAGGCGCGATATTGCCGGGCAGTCGAGCGATGATGATAGAAGCTGCATCCCGCGGGCTTATGAGCACCGAGCCTGGGGGATGCAGCTTCTATCATC
>CALNBC010000174.1 GCA_937874755.1 uncultured Clostridia bacterium | reverse complement strand
AGTCCGCCTGCCTCTGGACGGACGGACGCTATTTTATTCAAGCAGAAAAAGAGCTTTCGAGCTCGGGAATAACTTTGATGCGCATGGGCGAGCCCAACGTACCGACGGTTTTTGAGTATGTCGAACGCGAATTGCCAAGTGGAGGGGTCATCGCATTCGACGGCAGGCTGGTCTCCGAAGCAGACAGAGAGAAGTTCGCAAAAGCCGCCGAAGCTAAGGGTGGCTCCGTTGTTACGAAATACGACCTTGCGGGTGAAATCTGGATCGACCGCCCCGCCCTGCCCTGCTCGAAGGCATTCTCGCTCCCCCTTCGCTATTGTGGGCGCTCCCGGGCGGACAAGGTCAATGACCTTCGAATTGAAATGCAAAAGCTTGGCGCGAGCGCACACCTCATCACCACATTGGACGATATCGCCTGGCTATTCAACATCCGCGGGGACGATGTTAAGTACACCCCCGTCGTCATTGCTTACTCCCTTGTTTCGATGGATAGCGTAAAACTGTTTATCCAGTCCGCCGCGCTCCCGGGTGAGCTTGCCAAAGAGATTGCAGAGGATGGGGTTACCGTACTCCCGTACGATGAAATATACACCGCGTTGGGTGAACTCCCCGCTAACACCCGTCTCCTGATTGATAAAACACGCGTCCAGTGCGCCGCTGTGGACGCATGCAATAGCTATACGGCCTTCGTCGACGCGCCCAACCCTACTACTTTGATGAAGGCTATCAAGAACGAAGCGGAGATAGAAGCGCTCAAAGCTGCACACATACGGGACGGGCTCGCGGTCACACGTTTCATGAAATGGCTTAAGGAGACAATCGCCGGCGGAGGTCAGCTCAACGAGCTTTCTGCGGCGGAATACCTCTTAAAGCTGCGCGAAGCTGACAAGAATTACATCGAACCGAGCTTTAATACCATCTGCGCTTACGGTGAAAACGCTGCGATGATGCATTACTCGGCCACCGAGGAACATTTTTCGGAGATTAAGCCCGAAGGATTCCTGCTGGTCGATTCCGGCGCCCAGTACCTCGATGGAACGACGGACATCACCCGCACCTTTGTACTGGGGCCCATAACCAAGGAACAGCGCACACATTTTACTGCGGTTGCACGGGGTATGCTCAACCTTCAAAGCGCAAAGTTCCTCAGGGGTTGCCGGGGAATCAATCTGGACATACTCGCCCGCGGTCCGATTTGGGACATGGGCATGGATTACAAATGCGGCACAGGGCACGGTGTAGGCTTTGTACTGGGTGTTCACGAAGCTCCCAACGGCATACGCTGGCGCATAGTACCCGAGAGGAACGACTCTGCGGTGCTAGAACCCGGCATGGTGACTACCGACGAACCCGGGGTATACATCGAGGGCAGCCACGGAATCCGTACCGAAAACGAACTACTCTGCGTTTTGGATGCTCAAAACGAATACGGCGAATTCCTGCGCTTCGAAACGCTGACATTTGCGCCTATCGACCTCGACGGGATAGACCCCGCCCTTATGAGCAAGCCTGAACAACATAGGCTGAACGAATACCACGCGCTCGTGTATTCCACGCTTTCCCCCCTCATGAACGACGAAGAACGACAATGGCTGAAGGACGCTACCCGCCCCGTTTGAATAGCTCAAACGCGAATTTGTCTGAATTTTGCCATATTTTGACCATCACTATGCCGCGAAAGGGTTTGTGTTTTTTTCGATTATCGTATAAACTATACGAGTATGTCATAACACAACCACAGCTTAGGAGAACTTAAAGAATGAAAAAGAGGGATATCCTTCTTATAGTCGGAATATTAATATTAGCCGCCGCACTGTTCTTCGGCGTAAAGTACCTTGCAGGCAACGGCAGTACTGCCGTCAAGGGCTATGTTTCGGTCACCGTGAACAGCCGGGAATGGGTACGCTTGCCCCTCGATGAGCCCACAACCTACGTCGTTCATCAAACCAACGGCGCGGAGAACACGATTACGATTGACGAAAACGGCGAAGTTTACATCAGCCATGCCTCCTGCGACAATCAGGACTGCGTCGAGCAGGGTCATGTAACAGAGGATAACGTCGAGACCCGCGTGCTCATGAACCAGATAATCTGTCTGCCAAACAACGTCGTGGTCACTGTGATGTTCGATAAATAGCAACCCCTTGAGCCAAAGTAAAAATCGACCCGCCTCTCCTTTTGAGTAAGAAGGCGGGTCTTTGCATTACACCGGCTGGGGGTACTTGTACTCCTCCCCTTTATAGTTTTCCATGACGACCTCTTTGTCGTTCCTAGATAGCACGTATTCGTAGTTTATCGGTATCTTTCCGCCGCCGCCCGGGGCGTCGATAACGTATTTCGGCACAGCGTACCCCGATATATTTCCTGTCAGTTCGTGCATTATCTCTATTCCCTTCTCGACCGTTGTGCGGAAGTGTCCTATACCGCAGCTCAAGTCGCACTGATAGAGGTAATAGGGGCGCACCCTCATATGCACAAGCCCCAACAGCAGGCGCTTCATGGTTTCTGCATCGTCGTTGATGCCCTTTAGCAATACGCTCTGGTTACCGAGCGGGATTCCGGCGTCCACGATTTTAGTGCAGGCGGCTGCAGCGTCCTCCGTCAGTTCCCGCGGATGATTGAAGTGGGTATTTATCCATATTGGCTGATACTTTTTGAGCATCTGAAGCAGTTCGTTCGTTATGCGCATAGGGAGTACCACGGGAACCCTAGTGCCTATACGCACTATATCCACATGGGGGATGCTCCTGATGGAGGATATTATGCGCTCGAGCTTCTCGGTGCTCATCACCAGCGGGTCGCCGCCGGAAACAAGCACATCGCGGATTTCCTCGTGTTTGCGAATGTACGCAATAGCAGTCCCCAGTGCTTTTTCGGATATCGACCTGTCCTCCTCGCCTACAACCCGCCTTCTAGTGCAGTGGCGGCAGTACATCGAACAGCGAAGCGTAACCAGAAAGAGCGCCCTGTCTGGATAGCGGTGCACGACGTGGGGCACTGGACTGTCCTTCAACTCTCCCAACGGATCCTGAAGGTCGTTCGCGCAGGGATGGGTCTCCTCTATAGAGGGGACGCACTGGCGGCGTATAGGGTCGTTAGGGTCGGTCGTATCTATGAGCGACGCGTAATAGGGCGTTATCGCCATGCGAAAGCTCTTGAGGCACTCGCCTATATCCGCCTTCTCACAATCAGTAAGAGGTAAAACCTTGGAAAGCGCTTCGGCGTTGGTGATCCTGTTGGCAAACTGCCACTTCCAGTCATCCCAACGGGGGTAGCGGGTCCTGGGGCCATTTTTGAGGTTCACTCCGACTGCCCCCTCTCACAGCGCTACGCCGCAGCGCTCGGCGCCGGCTAGGAGCACGCTTTGCACTAGCATATCATATGGCACTCCGCAGGCGGCGGCGAGCATCGGGTAATCGCTGTAACCCGGTGCGAGTCCGGGCAGGGGGTTTATCTCAATAAAATACACCTTGCCGTCTTCCCCAAGGCGAAAATCCACCCTGGCAAAATCGCGGCAGCCCAGTATATCGTATACCTTCTTTGCGGTAACGGTCAGTTCTCGTTCTATTTCAGTAGGAATATCAGCCGGACAGGCATACGATACATAATTTGTGAAATCCTGCTTGACGCCGAAGCTGTACACCCGGTAATCCCCCTGGGTGTTCCGCTTGAACACTATTTCCATGGG
>CALNBC010000173.1 GCA_937874755.1 uncultured Clostridia bacterium | reverse complement strand
GGGGCAGCGCCCAAGGGAAGACCCGGGTGACCCGAATTGGCCTTTTGGATAGCTTCTGCGGAAAGCACCCGCAGAGCGTTCATGGCGAGAGTATCTTTATTCATTGTATCCTCCTGTTAGTTGTACGGCAGTAAAAAGTCAACTTGATTATACAAGTTAAGCACAGTTTTCGCAATAGGACAATCGGTCAAGCTCCCACAAAAGTCCAGAATCGGCAAGCTTTTAGGTAATGCGTTGAGGCCTGAGTTTAGAATGCAAACGAAACGAGAACTACATCTGTCAAAGTCTGGTTTTCCCTTGTGCAATTCCTGCACCAATTAAATATGGCTCAATACTCGCTATTGTACCCCAATTCTGCGCGCAAGCTGTTGAAGCAGCTTTTCGCTGAGAATATTGCTCAAATTGCAAAATGAAACATATTGACGATTCAACTGCGAAAATGCTACAAAATTGTGAAAGACAAAGCGGAATACGGGATTAGATATTTAATTAACTTATTTAAATACTTGACAACGGTGGTATTACCGCTATAATCGAGTTATACCAACTGGTCAGACCACTCTGTTCGGTCTGCGCCTACGGCAAGTCTAAAAAACGCTAATAGACAGCATATTCCCCAAAACTATTGAATCAATTTTGAACTAATTTTTCTGTGTTGGCCGGCCGGCATCACAGACTTGTACATTAACACAATCAAATTAACAAAAGAACCGACAGGAGGACTATCATGGGCAAGTATCTCATCGGCATTGACGAAGGCACCACAGGATGCAAAACTTGCATTTTCGAGTTCGACGGCACCCTCGTGGGCAGCGATTACCGCGAATACCCTTGCTATTACCCGAAGTCCGGCTGGGTAGAGCAGTATGGTGACGAAATCACCTCCGGACTGTTCGCATCCTGCAACTCTGCAATTAACAAAGCTAAAATTGACCCCAAAGAAATAGAAGCTGTTGCGCTTTCCACTCAGGGCTCTGTCTGGGGTCCGCTGGACAAGGATGGCGTTCTCATAAGGGCATTCATGGGTTGGCAGGATACTCGAGGCGCGGCCTACGTTGACCGCATGATGAAGGGCGAGTACATCGACCCCGCAGAACTCTATCAGATTGCCGGCTACGGCCCCGCAACGGTGCCCGCGCTGACCAAATACCTCTGGTTCAAGGACAATGAGCCCGAGCTTTTTGCCAAGACCGAGTATTTCGCCTCACACCAGGAGTATTTCCTGCAGCGTTTCGGCGCGGACGACTGGTTCGTGACCGACACCGCATCCGCCAGCCGCACAGGCGTGTTTGACATCGACAACAACTGCTGGAGCGAGAAGATAATCGTCGACGCTCTGGGCCTGGACATAAACAAGTTTCCCAAGATAGTCAAGGCAGGAACGGTTGTCGGCACCATTAACAAGCACATTGCCGAAATGACAGGTCTGGCCGAAGGCACCAAGCTTTGCGTGGGCGCTATGGATCAGAACTGCTCCACCATGGGCGGCGGTCTCGTCAAGGGCGGCTCCGCGGTTGCGGTTATCGGAACCTACGGCTCCACCTACGTCGCGATGGACGAATCCGTGCGCGACCCGAACCGCACCCTCATATTCAAGCACAATTCCGGACCCGAGAACTACACGTTCGAAGCAGCTTCCATCGCTTCCGCCAGCAGCTATCGCTGGTACCGCGACGTGTTCTGCGACCTCGAAGTTGCGGCGGGCAAAGTTGTGGGAACTGACCCCTACGAGCTCATAAACCAGCAGATAGATAAAGTAGCCCCCGGCGCGAACGGCATCTCCTTCCTGCCTTATCTGCAGGGCGCAGGCAGCGGACCCAGGTCGGACAACTATGCCCGCGGCTGCATACTGAACGCTAACCTCGGAACCACAAAAGCCGAAATCGCCAGGGCTGTCATGGAAGGCATCACCTTTGAAATGAGGGACAACATCGATTCCATCCGCCGCATAGGCATCGAGCTCAAGGATCTTCGCATCACCGGAGGCGGAACCAAGACCCCCATCTGGTGCCAGATGCAGGCCGACATCTACAAGCAGACCGTTTCTGTGCTGCAGACCAGCGAGACCGGCTGCCTGGGCGCGGCAATCTATGCAGGCGTGGGCGCAGGCGTGTACAAGGACTACGAGGACGCAGCCAACAAGGCAGTGCGCATCAAGGAAGTCTACACCCCGAACCCCGACAATTACGAAGCCTACGACAGAGCATACAAGAGATACGTCACAGCTTACGAATCATTGGCAAACGGCGGCTATTTTGCCATGAACAAGGAAGACTAAGAGCAGTCAATCGTTAAAGCTAACCCCCGGGGAAGCGGCGCTTTGCCGGGGGTTGCAAATATTATTGGAGGCAGGACAATGCAGTTAAAGGACAAAGTATGCGTCGTTACCGGCGCGGCGAGCGGGATAGGTCGCCAGATAGCGCTTACCTATGCCAAAGAAGGCGCAAAGGTAGCTATTGTAGACATTCAGAAGGAAAAAGCGGAAGTTACGGCAAACGAAATCAACGGAAAGGCGTATGAATGCAATCTGCGCTCCGTTCCCCAAATAGAAGCCACCATGGAAGCAATCAAGAAGGACTTCGGGCGCGTGGACGTTCTGGTAAACGTGGC
>CALNBC010000172.1 GCA_937874755.1 uncultured Clostridia bacterium | reverse complement strand
GGCACGAGGGCATCGACGTCCACAGTGGAAATAGGTGCGTCCGCCGAAGCGAGGAGTTGGAGCACATCCCGCTGCACAGGGGCTTTGCAGGCGCCCGTCTTAGAGATGAGCGAGGCTTGTGCCAAAGCGACGCCGTCCGCGTCCAAAGCTATGGTAACGGTGCGCACGGTCTTTTCCCGCACGCGAAGCCCCCTCATCTGGGCGGGTATCATATGGCAAAGGGCGTCGATAAGCAGGCAGCCGTATTTTTCACGCATCCAGAAGGCGAGTTCAAGCTGCTCGGCAGTCAGCGCAGGGTATTCCTCTATCTTTCTAAGTACGCTCTTGAGCTTTCCTGAAAAGACAGCGCTTTCCCGAATTCCGACGACAAAACCCTCCATCGTCTTGTTGCCGCCGCCAAAGGGCACTATTACGCGGCTGCCCGGCAAAAGGTTCATCTCCTCGGGTATGCTGTATTCGAAAATCCGGTCTACATTCGAATGGTTTATGTCTACGATTATCTCGGCTGTCATCTATTCGGTACCTGCTTTCTTTAAGTTGATTTTACCATGAAACGCAGCAGAATTCATTCTTTGGCGCAATCGAAGCTCAACAGAAGGCAAACAATATCAAAGCTTTTTGCATATAGTGGAATGAAAAGGAATATGTTTTGAAAGGAGAGGCGGCATGAAGCTGCTCAAGAGACAACGGGGAAGATGCAGCAGAAGAAACCCGGCCATAGGGCTGGCGGTGTCGCTCCTTGGTTTGCTGTTTATACTGATTAGCGGTCCAGGTTGGCTGCTAGGCGCACTCATAGGCGGAGTACTATGCTGTGCCGGTACGGTGCTGATCATTGTTTTATAAAAGGGCCTACGGCTGACGGAGGTGCGCTATGAAAGTGGTTTGGATACGGGCTCCGCGCTTTGTACGGGGACTGTTGAAAAAAATGTCCGGCAAAAAAAAGGTCAAATTGCCGGAACGGGGGTAAGGGAACGACGAGATGCGGGCGGAGCGGACTTCGCCCGCGGAATCCATCTATTGGCTATCGGCGCGCAGCAAAAAGCTCTTGCGCCTTTTTTGCATAATTTGCATAAGCAATAAGCTAAGGTGAAACGTATTACAGCAATTTATGCAGGCACAACGCAAAAACGCAGGCGATTGATTATTCGTCTGCGTTTTTGCGAAAACTAATAATGTTAGCGTGCGCGTTCGACCTTGCCAGAACGGAGGCAGCGGGTGCAAATGTCCACCTTTTTGGGAGTTCCGTCAATTATCAGGCGGGTGGGCTGAATGTTGGGAGCCAACGCGCGCTTTGCCTTGCGGTTGGAGTGGCTGACGGAGTTGCCGGACATGATGCCCTTGTTGCAGATCTCGCAGTATTTTGCCATAAACTACACCTCCTTTGGCTTGGTGTTTATGCGCCATGCGCTTATTATCACCTAGATGTGAGCGAAGGGATTTACCCTGTGCGTCAAACAGAAGCATTTTATCACAGCGAAAACCGTTTGGCAAGTACAAATCTGGGGGTATCTCGCGCATTTGGCTTCCCCGTTTACCCATACAGCTTGCAAATATCTGGATAATAATATAAAATGAATTTTATTCAAGCTGATAATTAATCGGTTGAAACCATACCGACAGCGCATATAAGGAGGTATGAACATGTCCGCAACGGTAAAAAACAACCTCGGACTTATAACCATCAGCGACGATGTTATCGCCACAATCGCAGGTTATACCACAGTTGAAAACTACGGAATAGTTGGTATGTCCGGCAAAAAGGCCGGCGAAAACATCTTCGAACTATTAGGACGCGAAAACATCAGAAAGGGCGTTGCAGTAGCCGTAAACGGTGATTCCTGCTCGATAGACGTATACGTTATTGTCGAGTACGGTGTTTCGCTGCATGCGGTCGCCCAGAATGTCATCGAAAATGTTACCTACCGCGTCCGCGAATTTGCAGGAATCGCGGTATCCTCCGTTAACGTACACGTCGAGGGTGTTCGCGTGCAGCAAAACTGAAATTGCGGTTGCAACGCGAATAATTGGAGGGACCGACATTGACTCAAAAAACCAAAATAACAGGGACCGAGTTTCGCGATATGCTTATTACCGGCGCGGCGCTGCTGGAGCGCAGTAAAAAAGCTATCGACGCTCTCAACGTGTTCCCTGTACCTGACGGCGATACCGGCACCAATATGTCCATGACCATGAACTCCGCCGTCAAAGAGTTGCGAGCCAGCGACGCCACCGACGTTGGCGCTGTCGCCGCAATCGCCGCCAGGGGCGCACTGCGCGGCGCCAGGGGCAACTCGGGGGTAATACTTTCTCAGCTCATGCGCGGGTTTTCCCGGGCGCTGGACGGGCTGGTCGAGATGGACTCCATCCAGATGGCGAACGCCCTTAAAGTGGGCAGCGAGGCGGCATACAAGGCTGTCATGAAGCCCAAAGAGGGCACAATTCTGACCGTCGCCCGAGTAGTGGCGGAAAAAGCCGTCGAATCCGCCGCCAAGGGAGTGAACATACTTCGGCTTATCGATTCCATGATTGAAAACGGCGAAGAGGTACTCTCCCGCACGCCCGATATGCTTCCCGTACTCAAGCAGGCAGGCGTCGTCGATTCAGGCGGCAAAGGCCTCATCTGCATTTACCGCGGATACAAGATGTCGCTAGACGGCGAGGAGTTGCCTGAGGAAGGTATCACCATCGAGGAGAATATCTCCATCGACAGGGAAGAGAACGAAGTCGCCATACTATCCGACGACGACCTTGAGAACATCACCTACGGGTACTGCACCGAGTTTTTCATCGAGCGCCTGTCCGACGATTTTTCCGATGACGACCTCGTGCGCTTCCAGGAGCACATCCAGCGCATAGGCGACTCTGTCGTCGTCGTGGGGGACGCGGGGCTGGTCAAGGTTCACGTCCACACCGACGTTCCCGGCAAGGCACTCCAGATGGCGCTTCGCCTGGGCGAGCTAAACGGAGTCAAAATCGAAAACATGCGCGAGCAGCACAGGAAGCTCATGGAAGAGCGCAAGGCGAGGGAAAAGGAGCACGGCACCGTCGCCATAAGCATCGGCGAGGGAGTGGATGCCATATTCCGCGACCTCTCTGTGGATGTACTCGTCGCGGGCGGGCAGACCATGAACCCCAGCGCGATGGACATCGAAAGGGCGATAAAGCGCGCCTGCGCCCGCAACGTCTACGTGCTTCCCAACAACAAAAACATCATACTTGCCGCCGAGCAGGCAAAAACGTTGGTCGAAAGCGACAACGGCACGAGGGTGCACATCATCCCGACTACCTCTGTCACACAGGGCATCGCCGCCATGGTCGCCTTTGAACCCGAAAGCGACGTTCAGGCCATCACCGAAGCGATGACCGAAGCCGCCAAGGCGGTCAAATCCGGCTCGGTTACCTTCGCGGTGCGTGACACGTCCATCAACGGCTTTGAGATTAAGCAGGGCGACGTCATGGCGATGCTCGAGGGCGAAATCGTCGGCTGCGGCGAAGACGTCGGCGAAGTGACCGAAAATTTAATAGATAGCATGATAGATGAGGAGTCATCCTACATCACCATACTCTACGGCGACGAGGTAAACCGCGGTGCTGCCGAGGAGCTGCTCGCCTCCGTCGAGGAGAAGAATCCCATGGTGGATGTAGTGCTGCAGTACGGCGGTCAGCCCCTGTACTACTACTTTATTTCCGTCGAATAAACCGCAATAATCCATAGTACCCTGCAAGTTTTTGGGCGATGCGCTCAAAGCAAAACAACTGCCCAAAAAAGCTTACATCCCTCGATGCATCAAAGCGTCGGGGGATTTTTGTATATAAGTGGGTACCGCTTTTAAAAATGCCCCGAACTATGGTTTGACGCAGCACTTGTGTTTATTTGGGGAAATAGCTTGCCAAGCGAGGGAGCCGGGGTCTCCCCGGCGCAACCCGGATCTCAATAAAACCATCCTAAGCCTTCAATTCAAAGCAATATCCTTCATCTTTTCGTCGAACAACTCGCGAACGTACTCAACGAGCTCACCCCTGATATCGTCAAAAGTGTCGTCCTCGAGCACGTGCTTTGCTATCGCCCTGCCCGTCGTAAGGGTATCCATTCCCTCGGATACCATCAGGGCGGAGAAATCGTCCACTCCGCTTTGCGCCGTTCCCAACAGTGCGCCGGGACCCCTTAGCTCAAGATCCCTTTTCGCTATTTCAAAGCCGTCGGTAGTCTCGCAAAGTGCGGTCAGCCTTTCGTTTGACCCGTCCTCGCCGTTTTCCAGGCAAAGATAGCATTCCCCGGGTAATGCGCCGCGCCCAACCCGCCCTCTTAGCTGGTGGAGCTGGGCGAGCCCGAACCTTCGCGCGTTTTCTATTATCATCACCGTTGCGGCGGGTATGTCCACCCCGACCTCTACGACGGTGGTGGAGACAAGAACCTTTGTTTCGCCGCTGCGGAACCTGTCCAGCGCCGCTTGCTTTTGTGCACCGACCATCCGCCCGTGCAGCAGCTCGGTGGGCACTTTCGAAAGTATGCCCTCAGTAAGCTCGGCGAAGAGCGCTTCGGCGGAAATGCCCTCGTAATCCTCGGAATCCTCCACGAGAGGGCAGACGACGAATGTCTGCTCACTGAGTGTTGCCTTTTTTGCCACGTAGCGGTACATATCCCGGCGCTTTGCATACGGCACTATGTGCGTCTTGACGGGACGCCTGCCCGGGGGCAGCTCGTCTATCACCGATACGTCCATATCTCCGAACACGACCAGGGCGAGGGAGCGGGGGATGGGCGTTGCGGAGAGCACGAGCACGTCCGGCGAATCCGCCTTATTTGCGATTGCCGCCCGCTGGCGCACGCCGAAACGGTGCTGTTCGTCCGCGACGATAACCCCAAGGTCAGAGAACTTTACCTTCTCCTGAAGCAGCGCCTGCGTGCCAACGACTATGGCACTTTCGCCGTTCTCTATCCTTGCGTAAGCCTCCCGCCTCTGCTTGGCAGTCTGACCGCCTACGAGCAGTTCCACCCCAAAACTCCCAAAAAACAACTCCGATGCCTTTTGAAAATGCTGCCGGGCAAGAAGTTCCGTAGGCACCATGACCGCGGCTTGGCGGCCGTTCTTCGCGGCTATAAACGCGGCGTAAAATGCGACGGCGGTCTTTCCGCTCCCGACATCCCCCTGCACCATGCGGTTCATCGCCTTCGGGCTCGCCATATCCCCTTCGATTTCCGCCATAGCCCTGTCCCGGACGTGCACCCTGGCCGCCTGAATAACCGCCGCGATTGCCGAATACTGTCCTTTGCCCAGT
>CALNBC010000171.1 GCA_937874755.1 uncultured Clostridia bacterium | reverse complement strand
ACGGATATGCTGACGGATGCCGTCCGCTCCGGCACAGGCAGAAGCGCGAGGATTAATGGAATTACCGCCGCAGGCAAAACCGGAACGAACGACAGCTACCGCGGCGTGGTGTTCGCGGGTTACACGGGGTATTACACCTCTAGCGTGTGGATAGGGCACGACGTTTACGAGCATTCGTTGAAGAACGGCAGCACAGGCGGTGAATATGCCGCGCCGCTCTGGCAGGCATATATGTCCAAGATACACGAAGGGCTTGAGGATAAGGCAATCGTCGATGCGAGACCCGAGGATCTAGGGCTCATTAAGGCGACTGTATGCTCGGTCACAGGCTTGCTTGCGACGGACGCCTGCAAGGCGGACGAGAAACACAAACCCGTGACAGACTGGTTCTACGCGGGAAGCGTTCCGAAAACTCCCTGCAACGCCCACGCACTCGCCTCATTCTGCACTGTATCCGGCAAGCTCGCCACAGAATTCTGCCCCCTCGAGCTGCTCGAACGAAAAAGCATTCTTGTCGTCCCCGCAGATTCGCAGCTTGCGACCATCGAGCCTGGACTCATGGCAAAGCACATGCCCGAAGCTATACTGGGCTTTGCGGACTATACTGAGCTGTTGACTCTTTCTAGTACCGATGCGCGGTACGTCGAACATTACTGCAACGTGCACAGCTTCGCCTTAGACCTGCCTACCCAGGGGGAGTTGAATTACGCGAGGACGATACTCGATTTTGCCAACACGATGCTGGATGGCGGCGATTACTCGCTACCCCCTTCCGTCCGCTCGGAGATACTCGACCTCGTCCGCAGGCTGGAGGCCGCGGTCGAAGAAGGTGTAAACGGCGATCTTATAAGCGCATTGAGCCTTGAGCTGTACCAGAAGTGCGCCGACGCGCAGGGCAGCTATTATAACCCGGGCGCGACACCTACGCCCGAGCCCGAACCCATCGAGGAAGATAGACCCCTTTACGACTATTCGGTGACGCCTTGACAAAAAAGAACGGTTCACGCTCAATCGAGGAGTTTTCACCTTCGGAGAATGCACGCCTCAACCTTGAAATGCTCTATGCCGAATGCCGGCAATGGCTGCGCGACCTTGCAAAAAGCGACAATGCGCCTTTGGGAGAACTTCTAAGCCCCGTTTTCGGTTCGGGCAACCTCGAGTCGGGCATTATGCTAGTCGGTGAAGCCCCGGGCAAGACCGAAACTGAAATGAACATGCCTTTTGTAGGCAAGGCGGGACAAACGCTCTCCGCTTTCCTGGAATCCGCAGGTTTTTCAAGGGAAGCGATGTTTATCACCAACGC
>CALNBC010000170.1 GCA_937874755.1 uncultured Clostridia bacterium | reverse complement strand
CCCCGATGTTCAGCGAATGCCCGTCCAGCGGTCGAACCGCGGCATTGGTGCCATCGCTGTACAAAACGGTGACGGGGACAAACCTTCTTTCGCTGTTTTCCTCAATATAGACTCCGGTCTGACCATCCACAGTCACAACCGCCCTAGAGGCGACAGTCGTTCCAGTGAAAGTAGCTCGCACAGTGGCGGCGGCAACTCTTGCGCCGGACACCGGAGCGACGTCGTCTTCCACCCGAAGAATGGTCAAAGTATTGCCTTCGTAATTGGTTACGGATTCTGCTATTGCCGTATAAGGCTTGTCGTAGTTGCCTTCAAGCAGTACGTCATACGCCTCGCCTTGGGTGAAGCGCGCATTGGAACTCGATCCCGCGACGATTGCGAGGTACCATACCGAGGTGTTCATCACACGATAGAGCGGCTTTTCCGCAGTCGCTGCCGCGGGGGCAGCCTTTCCGTTAATGACCGACGTAACGTCCGAAGGAAGTACCTGCGCCATGGTATTTCGGTTGAGCAAGCTCTCGTAACCGTCGAAATAAAAGCTCACCATGCCCGAGTTCTGGGAATAAACGTCCTGCTTCCAAGACTCCATGCGTTCTAGCAGCGTCTGCTCCCGCTCGTAGAGGGACATCAGCTTGTCGTCCGGCTGAATTTTGCCCTTAAGGTAATCCCGCCTGCCGCTCATCAGGGTTTTAAGCTCCTGCTCGAGCTTGAGCATATCCGCGTTGCTCTCGCCGCCGGTGACCGCAGATATTTCGCCCAGCTTTGCTTCTATTGAGCCGTCCATGGCGGTCAGTTCGGTGTTGACAATGTCCTCAAGAAGAGTGCCGACCTGGTAGCCCCTGATTTCCTGCTGCATGGTCAAAAGGTCGGCGAGGACGCTGTCGTAGGTGCCCCATTTGTAAACCTCACAGATTTTTGTTCCGCTGGTGATTCTTTCTCCCTCGGCCACTTGGTAGGAGATGTTGCCGTAGGTTTCTGCGGTGAACACGGTTTCGTCCCTTATGATAACAGCGTCAACCTGCACCTCCATGGTGACGGAACCGGTTTCCACAGCTCCGCCCACCGTGCGGAGCAGCAGCCATGCCACAACAGCTGCAAGCAGCAACACAGCTCCAACCAACATAAAGAAGCGCGAATTCGGTCTTGCGCCTTTGAACTTAGACGCGCTCATAGGTCTTCTTCTCCGTCGTTCACTGCGATAACAGGCGGCTTGACGTAATAGGTGCTCTTGCGTTTTCTTTTATGGTAGGTGTTTATTATCTCGACATATCTTTCGTACACATCGTCCACTATGGACTCCCAGGAACGTGCGAGCGCCACCTTTGCGCCCTTTCCGACGAGTGCGCGCTTGTCGTCGTCCTTGAGCGCAAGCTCCATAGTGTTCGCCACGCTGATGTCCGTATCCTCGCATAAAAAGGCGTTCATGCCGTCGGTCAGCCCTTCGGAAGCGTTGCTTCCGGCGACTATGATCGAGGGGACGGACAGCGCCGCCGCCTCCCTTGTTACGAGACCTGCGGTATCGTACAGCGAGGGGAATACAAAAAGATCCGTCCGGGCGTAAATTTTTTTTAGCTCATCCCGGTCGTAAACCGGACCTGTGAAAGTTACTATGTCCGTCAGTCCTCTGTCTTTGACCAGTTGTTCAAGCTCATTCCTCGCATAGCCTTCACCCACC
>CALNBC010000169.1 GCA_937874755.1 uncultured Clostridia bacterium | reverse complement strand
TGGAAAAAGGAGCTCTCTCTTGCGTGAAAACTCCTTTTCTTTGACAGGCTGAAGCCCCGCAGTAGCGGGGCTTTCTTGTGCCTGTTATTCTATGCCCCCTTCTTCATCTCCCGAGATTTCCGCTGATACAGGCTCGAAAACCCGCTGGTTAAGCCAGTCACTTTCCGGTTTACACACCAGTCTAGCGTTCGAATAAGCTATGGCCAGAGATAATATTGTTGGCGCAGTATATTTCGATGACGCATCATTTTTCTCTACAACCAAAGCCACCTCTGCATCATACTTTGAACTAAAACTCAATGGAAGGAGTATTGACATCTTATCAAGTTTAGGGAAGTATACTGGTATCGCGGTTCTATAATTCCAACTTACGCGCATAACTGCCCTTCTAACCGCTCCCCTGAAAGAGTTTTCTAAGTCATTATATACATCCATATCTTTGCCGATTTCATCCCCAATCTCCCTCCACAACCTTTCTCGAGTGTCTTTTGCTATATTGGGGTCTTCAATTCTGCTTAGTAGATCTAGCAGCTTTTCATTTTTTCTGCAACCGTCATTAAGAAAATGAATTGGCAGGCGCTCCGGACGCTCAGTGAAGTAATGATCCGGCTGTAGTTCCGGCAACTGGTCATCTGTCGATTTATCGGCTGAAATTATATAGCTAATATCGGAAATCTCGCTAAAATATCGTGCTGGGCTAGGCAGTTTCGGGAAATGATTAGCCAATATTTTCCCCTGGTAGCTAGCTCCATACACTGCAAAATCTAGGAATTCCCACAAAGTAGGGCCGGCATCGATTCTTTTAAATAGAACATAGACGTATTGATAGATTTTGTTGACAAGCCCCGTATTGAATGCCGAATATCGGCCGTCTATACTTTCGATTACTTGCCCACTTCTCCATAGTTTCGCGAAGGTGTAGTCGATGTAGCTCTTAAGTATTGGGAAATCATCATCTGCCGGGTTTTTCACATACGACCAGTTTTCCTTAAGTATAATCTCGTTTTTTAGTCTTTTTAAGTCATTTGTGATATTCGGCCAACGAGCATATTTATACAACATATCTCTTGGCCTTTTGCCCAACTCAACATAAGAAGGATCCGAAAATTGATCTTCCGTGATCACCTTCGTCAGTTCCCAAGGCGACGGACCACCTCCCTGATTTTTCGTAAGCATCCAAATAATGGCGCCTCCTGTCTCTTTGAAGACACTTGTTCTAATATAAATTATATCTGCTTCTTCTTCACAGCTTACTGGCATGCTGTTTTTCTTATATGTTACCCGCGGCGCTTCTTTCTCAGATAAAGCCTGGCGTATATCATCCTTAACTAAGCCAATCAGTTCCCTATTCCGCATTCCTTTTGCATAAGAGGCTTTTATGCAATCGACCATCTTCCCGGGTAGATAAGCAAAGTCTTCATAGTTTTTCCCGTTATTCAAAATTTTCTCCTCCATGTGTATCAGATTTGGTATTGACGCATATAATAGATTGTGTTAGAGTGTGAGCATCCAATTGATTTGAGTATTCTAAAATGTTGAACAATCTCCTGTTTGAAAGACTTTACCTTGTTCTGATTGGAAGCGGCTCTGCTTAGCGATATTGATGGAAGCAGGGCCGTTTCGCATTTCGACACTTTGTTACAGAATAATATCACAATGGCCCACATTTTACTACACTTATAATCAAAAAAGACTCGCATTAAAGCGAGTCTTCGTGTTCTTTAAATAAGCCAAGAATATAATACCACTTGGCGGCCTACCCCGCCAGTCGTACAATAGAGTTACTAAGAAAAAGAATATTCTTTTTGCAGGGGAGTCGGGGAAACTTGATCCCCCTAGTTTTTGTAAAAAATGGAGCCGATGCCTGCATCGACTCTCATTCTTCTGTAAGGCTTACCTAGAAACGCTCTTTATCGGAAGGGTTATTCACGATGCCGAACGCAACGAGAACAGGGAGCAGCACGTTCATAAATCCGTCAACGGTTTCGCCAATGTCAACACCGGCAAACTCTTTGACGCAGAATACGACCAGCGCCGCGATTGAGGTCCACAGGACCCAGGACTTCCATCGGTTCTGTACGGGTTGTTCGGTGACTTCTTCCGACTGCGCATTCTTTTCTAGTTCGGTATTCTGTTCCATCTTTCTTTCTCCTTTCGTTCGTTTAGATACGTCCAAGCAGCCAGCCGACAAAACCGGCAGATGCAAGACCGATTATCTGTCCAACAAGGGCTTCCCAGCGTTTACCGCCCTTGCACTCCAGTGAGCGTATACGCGCTTCGTGGTCGTCGATGTTTTTAAGCGAAGCGTCCAGCTTGGATTCCATCCTAGCGAGCGTATTTTCGACGTTGCGCATGCGCTCCTCCAATTCGGCAGTATTTATTCTTTCGTCTGTCATGCTGCTAACTCCACTTATGCCAGTCAAAGAGACCTAGCTTTTTGTTGGTATCCTTACCGAAAACGCCATCGGCTCTAAGCCCATTGTCTCGCTGGAAGAGCTTCACTGCCAGTACAGTCTTATCGCCGTATATGCCGTCAGTTGATCCGGCATCGTAGCCCAGGCTGTTCAGCTTTCTTTGCAGCGCCTCGATAGCCGCCGACCTATGCCCCTTCTTGAAAACACAAGGTATGCCGCCGAATCCGGGCGTGTTGGTCTTGCTTGTCCACCCGCTCCAGCCCCAGCGTGCACGTTTGATTCGAGTGTCGATGTGTATGTGCTTGACCTTCTCCAGTTCCCCGCTCTTGGCGAGATATAGCCCTATGCCGCCCACCTCGGGAAGGGTCTCGACGAATTGCGCTAGGCGATACGCCGCAACCCCCGGCACGTAGAAGTCCACGCCCCTGCCGTAGCAATGTTGGCTTGTCCTGCTCCCCGACCAGTTCGCCGCGTCGCGATAGCCCGCCGACGGTTGCGGCGCGTATGGTTTATAGGGGTAATTGTTATTTTTGTTCCGAAGCATCGGTCTTGTTCCGAAGCGCGCGTATATCTTCTCCCATATCTGCGCAAGCTGCGTGTCGAGCTTGATTTCCTTATGTCCCGCGTATGCCCAAAAGTCACCGACCGTAAAGTGTTCGGTCAGCTTCTCCTCTTTCTGGTAGAACATAAAAGTCTTTACTGCCATTTCATACCTCCTCTACATGCTTACTTTTTACCCAACCCGTTACGGTCAGGTCGTCCGTCTGCGCAACAGCCACCTCGCGCCAGTCGCCCTGCTTGTCAAGGATAGTTCCATAATCAACGGCGCGAAGATAACCGACCACGTCAGACTTGTAAATGTCAGAGTATATCCGCACTTTGAACCCATCCGAAACGGTCGATTCAAAGGGTATGCGCATTTTCCCATCTCCCTTCACCCGATACGCCCAGCAATCGCCACCGCGAAGTATGTCAGATGCCAACATATTGGCTTGCCCCTGTTCGCCCCAGTTCGCACCCCACGAATTGAGTATGCGGATTGTACCGTCTGGATTGCCACGCCATGCCGACATTGCATGTGCATAGCCCATTTCAGAGCCGGAATAGGGTCTGTACAAGCCGTTCGCATCGACTGTGCGCGTCTTTACCGTCGCGCTGAAAACGACGTATTCGCCGCGATTTAAGGCGGTCTGTAAGGCAGATTCAGCCTCAATGCGTGAGTAACCATCAATCTTGTATTTTTGCGCAACGCTGAGAAGGCGTGTATTCCGCTTCGCCCATTCCTGCGCTTGCGTGGTTATCAAAACTGGTTCAATACTGTACTCGCCAATCGGAAGCCCACCGAATTGCATTAGCACGTCCAAATTGCCTTGCAGACTCATGTTGAGTGTGCGTTTCATACCTATAAGCCAGTTCGGGTCAAAGTCCTTGCTATGCGCCGATTTAAGCCCGTAGTTCACCGCAACCGCTGTGCAGTTATTGATGTGAGCTTGGTCGATTGCGGGAGGAATGGTTCTCATCTCATCGCCTCAATCGCTATTGCCAGTTCTGCTGCGTCCAGCGGCAATCCGTCCTCGCCAGCTATATAAAACGTGCCTGTCGCGTCGTCATATACCCAATGATAGGTTTTGCCCGTCGCGCTGTCAGTCCAGCTATTCGGTTCGGGCAAAGGCGGCTTGATGAACCTTGCATCGCCCGCCGCATTTATATCAAAGCCCCATCCCTCAAAGACATATTCGGGCGCTTCTACAAAGTGAATGTCGGGCGCAAACCTGCCAACGGTGGATTCCAGCGTGGGGAATTTGTTTGTCGCATCCCAGTGGCACATGTAATCGGTTGTGCCGGGGAAAGCGAATATCTGAAAGATTTTCATGGGGCCTCCTTAATTGTAATACTGGATGATGATAATGCCCTGGCCGCCGTATGAGGGGGGGTGTTCGCTCGAAAAATAGCTTCCTGAACATCCACCTGCGGCTATCCCTCCGTTGGTAGTATTCTCTCCGCCTCGCCCACATGGCCCGTATCCACCCCCGCCGCCATGGATTGTCGTTGTCCCACTGCTGCCATCACCGCCATCACTGCCGTAGCCTCCCCCACC
>CALNBC010000168.1 GCA_937874755.1 uncultured Clostridia bacterium | reverse complement strand
GGGTTCTACCTCGCTGCGCATAGGGCCTTCCATAACGCGGGCACCTATCCAATACTGGTAATAAGCGAGCCATTCCTCCGCAAGCGCGGCATTGAGCATTTCTGTTAATTTTTCAACGTCGAGATTGGCGATTTTTACTGATTTTTTACCCATTTTGTCCTCCTTGCTTTTAACGAATTTTAGATAAATTCGGTCGGGATGTTTTTGCTTCTACGTTAATCTGTTGGACATATAAATTAGTATACCATAGCTAACTTTCCCTGACAAGCTCTCTATGTTTATTTACATTGCTTTTCTGCTAAAATATCCAGTCTTTACCATTCATTCATATCTTATCATGAACGTAACAACACGTCTTCTATTTAGTGCGTATTTTCATATAATTGACGTTTTTTGTCCCATTTTGAGGTGAAATGCTTTTAACCTTGAAAAGTGCGAAATCCATTAAACATAGAAAAGAACCTGGTGCTTGCACCCATTTTCAGATAGATACATAAAAAAACGGCCCCGACGGATTTAATTCTGCATCGGGGTCGAATCTGAAAATGGCTCCCCAGGTAGGGTTTGAACCTACGACCCTCCGGTTAACAGCCGGATGCTCTACCGCTGAGCTACTGAGGAATATCTTTTTCAACGCGCAAGAAGAATTATAAATCATACTGCGAGTAAATGCAAGCCCTGAAAAATATTTTTGTTGTGCTTTGGAAAAACATCGCAAAATTTGGTCCCCTCGAGGTTAATATGCGCCTATCTCGACCTTGCGATGCACGACGGCGGACAGCTGCTGTTAGAACCCCAAATGTATTATATGCATATATTGTAACTGTGGTGGCTTCGATTCTGCTGAACGTGCCACGAAATGCCGCTTTAGCGCCGCTATGCTCAAGCATAGGAAATGCCGTTCGCTCCGGCGCTTTCCGCATTCAACGGGCAAACGCTCCACCCTTTTGAAAAAAACGGAGGCAATATGGAATTAGCACAAAGCAAGGTCGGCACTTGGATTAACCCTGTGTCGTCGGAGGCCGACAGACCTGCGCGCACCGCCGAGGAAATGAAGGCGGTTTTTGACAGCAACTCCAACCAACTTAAAGACGCGTTGAACGGACTAATCGACGCGCTTTGTTCCAAAGAAGCCGCCGGTCAGCTGGGCAGCGCGGCGATAGCTGAGATAAGCGGCTCAACCGTAGGCGAACAGCTTTTATCCCTTCGGGATTACGCGCAAAGCATGGGGATAGCCAACGGAACTCTCGTTTCTGTCAACGGCCATACGGGAAAGAACATCACCCTAACGCCCGCTGATTTGGGCGCCGCGAAGGTACCTGTCACACTTTCGGTCACGCTGCCTGCGTTAGGGTGGTCAGGGGTAGGACCGTATACCCAAAGCGCAGAGGCAATCGGCGTTGCTTACGATTCGGTTGTGGACGTATCCCCAGACGCGCCAAGTTTTCTCTTGTACTGCGAATGCGCTGTGCGCGCAGTCGGTCAGGGTAGCGGTTCGCTGCTCTTTGAAGCAGAATCGCAGCCGACTGCCGACATTGCAGTAAACATCCGCATAACGGCATAGGCATAAGTATACGTAAGCGGCGGCAATTTGAAACGAGGAGGTAAACCATATTGGTAAAAATATATACTGCTTCCCAGAAGGCAGAAAAGCTCACCAAAAATTTTACAGTGGGCGATTTCTGGGGCTATAAAAATCACAAAGAAATAAAACTGGATACTAAGCTTGCGGAAATATGGGAAAAAATCTACGCGCAGTTTGGCGAAAGACCCCTATTGCGCAACGCGTACGGCGCGGAATCAAAGGACTACTACCCGCACCCTTCTTCCTGCTACCGCGATTCTGCCAACTGGCAAGGAAGCCGAACCAGCCAGCATCGCTACGGCAGGGCGACGGACGTGTACGTTCCCGGCGTTGCCGCGTATAGGCTTGCGCAGTACGTTGAGGCGTTGCCCGAGGTGGGCGGCATTGGGCTTTATCTCGCCAAATCCGGAGAGCTTAACAAGGCAAAGCACATCCATATCGACACCCGAACCCATCGCGCTCTCTGGGGCTGGAACGGCTGGACATCCGGCACAAACACCCCGGGGTATGGCGGCGTACCCACGGTCTTTACAATAGGGCATCGTTCAGCCGCCATCGAGGAGCTTCAGCGCGAGCTTAACGGCATCGGCTATTCGGCAGGTGTGCCGGACGGTGTATACGGCAAACTTACAGAAGCCGCCGTAATTGCGTTTCAAAGGGACAACGGTCTGAAGGCTGATGGCAAATACGGAAGGGCAACCAACGAAAAGCTCGGGCTTTTTGACTGGGCATGAAGGAGGTACGCCCATGAACGAATTCTTTACTTGGGGCACGTTGGGAACCTATGCCGGCGCGCTTATGGCAACCACGTTGGTGACCCAGCTCTTCAAGGGCACGGGCTTCATCAAGAAGCTGCCTACAAGGGTTTTCTCTTACCTCGTCGCCTTCGCGATACTCGTGCTCTCCCGCCTGTTCACAGGGCAGCTAGACTGGTCTTCCCTCGCCCTGTGCGCGATAAACGCCGTCGTCGTCAGCCTCGCCAGCAACGGCGCTTACGACTCGGCGTGCAAGCTAAACACATTTTACAAACCGAAAGATCTGAACGCCTGCATAACTGACCAAAAAGGCAGCGCGAAGGACTTGCCGATAAACAAAGAGCAGGCATTGCCTGCCGACGAAACGCAGGACTCCCCTTCCGACAAACCTACGGACGAATAGCACAAGGGGGCGGAAATCCAATCCGTCCCCTTTTTTGCGCCGCTTTCTTAAGGCGAACGCGCTCGCTCGCATGGTCTACTTTTCAGGCATGAACCAATACGACTGGAAGCCGTGCAGCTGTTGCATGCTGCCTTTGGGCATCTGGCGAAGGGCGTTGTATACGTTCAGGTAATCGCCCACCCCGCCGAGTATCGCCATCACAGAAAATGAGAACAGCAGATTGCTGTATACTTCGCCGTAGGGCAGAATCGCCCAAATTAGCAAGGGCAGCCAGCCTAGCACCACGTTCGGAAGCAGGCTCATGAATATAAACCGCCTCTTGCTTATCGGCTGGATGCAGGTGACGAACAGCATCGCGTTTTTTGGCGAAATATACAGTTCCACAACATGGCCCTTGCCGAAGCAAATCGCATGCAGCAGTTCGTGGGGAAGCAACGCGGCGATAAACAAAAGCGCACCGAAATAAAAATAAGGGCTGAGTATGTTTAGCTTAATTCCGCCGCTAAAAATTGCGCTAAGCACTGTCACCAGGGCTATCAGCAACATCGCTGGAACCGCGAAGTGCAGGGCGGCTTTAGTCAACTCCTCGGGCGATTGCGGCTCGACAAATTTTACCGCGCCTTCGGGGAGCTCTCCCTTGGGCAGTTGTTCTTCACTTTTAAAACTGCCCTTGTATACCAACTTCATGTACAAACCTCATTCACTTCACAAGCAAAAACGCACTGATTGCCCGATTATAATCCGATTATTCTTACCTGATACCGCTCGAATTGCTCTTTCTGCCGCATCTTGCCTTTTTAAGCCCCAGTAATTACAATAAGGGAAAATGCGGCGCACCTTGGGTTCTTCTATAGCAAAAACAACAGCGCTATCCCAAGTAACAGCAAAGCTGCGGAGACCGCTCCCAAAGCGAGAAACTTCTTTTTTCCCGCGGAGGACATGTTTAGCGCCAGCCGCATACCGCCGTGACGCAGCGTGTATGCGCGGAGCATGCCGTAACGCGTGCGCTCCATCTTCAAAAGTAGCGTCTGGCTGAGCTGATAGCAAGCCGCCATGGCGAAAACCATCGACGGAAGCGATAGTATAAGCAGGAATGGCGCGCCTGGGGAGGCATTCGAGCGCAGCAGCGTGGAAAGCAGCACAACATACAATACGGGCGGCAAAACGAGCGCCGGGAAGTAGAGCGCGGCGCGTATCAGCAGGTTCACCGCCTTGTAACCCCAAGGCTCTTTGTATTCTATCAGCGAGCGCAGTTCGATGAAGCTGTAGTATTCCGACGGGTCAAATTCGTTGAGTTTCTCACCCCTGCGGTACCGAATGGATTTAAGCTCCATCAAGAGGGCGAAATAGCCCTCGTCGATATCGTATTCGCCCAAAAGGGTTATGGAGGCTATGCGCCTGCCGGATGAGCGCACGGAATACAGACCGCCCAGTATGAGCGAATCCAGCACCTTTGCCGAGCAGGAAAAGCGATGGAGCTCGGGTACATCGTCCCTGAGCGTCTCGAGTTCGGCAAAGTATGCCACGTGGCCGCCTGCGGCGCTCTCTACGCAAAAGAGCAACAGGTCTTCATGGTAATGCGACGCCAGCGTTTGCACCTCCGCGGATAATAAATATTGTTAAGGCTATTGTTAATATTATACACCATTTGGGCGCACCGCCCAACCCTTTGCATAAGGAGAGACATTGCTAAAGCATACTTCTGTCAAAACCGCGCAGAATCCCGTGTCGAGGATGCTTGAGGCTTACGCATCCTCTCAACCCTCGCGCTTCCACATGCCTGGTCACAAGGGCTTCCTGAACCCCTGGGACATTACCGAGCTTTCTTGTACGGACAATTTGCTCACACCTTCGGGCGCGCTGGTCGAGGCGCAGGAAGAGCTTGCGGAGGCATACGGCGCAAATACAGCGCTGTTTTGTACGGGAGGCTCCACCTTAGGAGTCATAGCGATGTTGTTGACGTTGCCGCAAGGCAGCGTCGTCGCAATAGGCAGGAACGCCCACAGAAGCGCAGTTTCCGCGCTCTTTTTGGGCGGGCACAGACCGATTTGGTTGCTGCCCGATTACTCGAAGGGCAAAAACGGTCAGATTTCCGCCGCGACCGTCGAAGCCGCCTTCAAGGATGAGCCGACCATTAAGGCAGTGTTGATTACTTCGCCGGACTATTTGGGACGCTGCGCAGACCTTTGCGCGATTTCCTGCGCTTGCAGGGCGCATGGCGCGCTGCTGCTGGTGGACGGCGCCCACGGAGCGCATTTTGCCCTATCCGCCGCACTGCCTGAATCCCCCGGCGCATTGGCGGATATGTGGGTCACCAGCGCCCACAAGACGCTCCCCTGCCCCAACCAAGGTGCGTATCTGTTCGGAAACAACGCCGAGGAGGCAGGCAGATTAAAGGACGCGCTGTTTACTGTGCATACGACCAGCCCCTCCTTTGTGTTGCTCGCCGCCCTCGATTCCGCATGGCGCACCGCGAAGGAGTGGGACTACGCGGCGCACGTCGCTAGGCTCGATTCGGTTAGGAAGCATATTTCGGCTATCGCGGGGCTAGACCCCTATCCTAAGGACTGTCTAGGCGTCTGCGATACGGATGCGACAAGGCTGGTCATTTCCGTATGCGGCCGCGGAATAACGGGCTATGAGGCGGACGTGCACCTTCAAAAGCATGGCGTGTTCGTCGAGATGGCGGACGCCGCGAACCTAGTTGCCATCACCTCGCCCATCGACCCTGACGGATGGTATGATAATCTGGTATCTGCCTTAACCTCCCTTCCCCAAAGAACGCCTAAGGACTGTCGCGAACCCAGACTCGACCACCTGCCAAAGGCGGTAATGCTACCACGGGAAGCGGCTTTCTCGCAAACGGAAGCCGTACCCCTCGCGGAGGCGGCAGGGCGTATTTGCGCCCAGAGTTTTGGCGTGTACCCGCCGGGCTGTGCAGCTGCCGCGCCCGGAGAGATTATAGATGAGGCCTGCCTCGATTTCGTGATAGACGCGCAATCAGGCGGCGGCGCGCTTTTTGGCGTGACCTCGGGCTGCGTTAGGGTTATAATTGATTGACCGGACTTCCGGGAATAATAGCATTGGAGAAAAAAGATGCGCTATAAAAACGTAATGCTGGATTTTGACGGTACCATCGCCCGCACGGGCGACGGAATAATAAACGGAGTCAAATACGCCTGCGAGCAGATGGGCTATACCGACGGAAAACCTTGGGAGGACTGGCGGAGTTACATAGGTCCCACTGTTTACAGATTCACCACCGCCATACTCGGTATGGACGAAACCGGGCGGGATGAATTCATGGGGCTTTACGCCAAGTATTACAAAGAGCACGGGGTATACGAAGGTCCGCTCTACCCCGGTATGGGCGAGCTAATCGCCGATCTTCGCGAAAAGGGCGCGAAGGTTTACGTGTGCACCACCAAGCCCGAGGAACTTACGCTGCTTTGCATAGAATACCTGAAGCTGGAGTTCGATGGAGTAGTCGCCATGATAACCGGGCGCACAACCAAGGACCAAGTCGTGGAGTTTGCCATCAAAACCTACGGGCTGAACCCCAAAGAGTCCGTCATGATAGGCGACAGGGACAGCGACGTTTATTCGGGAAAGAAGTACGGTGCCGAAGCTGTCGGCGTTACTTACGGCTACGGCTCCGAGGAAGAGATGACGAGCTGCGGCGCGGATTTCGTCGCCCGCGACGTTGCGGAGTTGCGCTCGATATTGATGGGAGAATGACGTATGGGGCCTTCGCCGGTGCGGCAAAATGGCCGCGCCCCGGAATGCCGCATTTGGCTCACCCATTTTTATATACTTATAATTTCCAAGAGGTCTTATGAAGAATACAACCAAATACAGCGCGGTGCTGCTAGATTTCGACGGCACGCTCGTGAACACCGGAACGGGCATTATCTATAGTATGGAACGCGCCGCGAAGCAGCTGGGGGTTACGCTCCCGCTGGACGAAACTTGGCGGTTTATTGGTCCGCCGCTGACCGTCTTTACCGCCTCTTTGGGCTACGACAAAGAGCAGTCGGATGCGCTGATAAAAGCCTTTCGCACGCACTACAACACCATCGGCTGGAAGAAATCTGAGCCCTACGAGGGCATGCGCGAACTGTTGCACGAACTCACGCAAACGCAAGCGCGGGTGTTCGTTTGCACAAGCAAGCCCGAGAGCATCGCCACTATGATGATGGACTACTACTCGCTGCCCAATCACGGG
>CALNBC010000167.1 GCA_937874755.1 uncultured Clostridia bacterium | reverse complement strand
AAAAACGACGGCGACCGAGCGAATACTCTACTATGCCGGCCGCATCTACAAGGTTGGCGAAACCCACGAAGGCGGAGCCACGATGGACTGGATGGTGCAGGAGCAAGAGCGCGGTATAACCATTACATCTGCCGCCACGACCTGTCACTGGAAAGATCACAGGATAAACATAATCGACACACCCGGTCACGTTGACTTCACCGTCGAAGTCGAGCGTTCCTTGAAAGTGCTGGACGGTGCCGTTGCGGTATTCTGTGCAAAGGGCGGGGTCGAACCTCAATCCGAGACCGTATGGCGCCAGGCTACCACTTACGGTGTGCCCCGCCTAGCCTACATTAACAAGATGGACATAACCGGCGCGGATTTCTTCAACGTAGTATCCATGTTAAAGGAACGCCTAGGAGCAAACGCCGTGCCCATCCAGCTTCCCATTGGGAAGGAATCCGATTTTATCGGCATTGTAGACCTCATCGAGATGAAGGCCATCATCTACCACAACGACGATGGCAAGAATACCGACGACGCGCCCATCCCCGCAGACATGCTCGTCATGGCGGAAGAATGCCGCGCAAACCTCATCGACTCCGTTGCCGACCAGGACGAAGAAGTACTCGAAAAGTACCTCAATGGAGACGAGTTGACCAACGACGAGATTCGCACCTGCATTCGCAAGGGCACCATTGCCAACAAGGTAGTGCCCGTCACCTGCGGCACCTCGTACCGCAACAAGGGCGTTCAGCCCCTGCTCGATGCAATAGTGGAATACATGCCCTCCCCGGTGGACATTCCGCCCATCAAGGGTCACCTGCCGGGCGATGAAGGCAAGGAGGACGTCCGTCACTCGTCGGACGCAGAACCCTTCTCCGCTCTCGCATTCAAAATTGCGACCGACCCGTTCGTCGGCAAGTTAGCCTTCATCCGCGTGTACTCAGGCACTCTGGAAAACGGCAGCTACGTCTACAACTCTACCAAGGGCAAACGCGAGCGCGTAGGGCGCATCCTGATGATGCACGCCAACGAACGCAAGGAAACCACCAAGATTTATTCGGGTGACATCGCTGCTGTTGTCGGTCTGAAGGACACGACCACGGGCGACACCCTTTGCGACGAGAAGAATCCTATTATACTAGAGAGCATGGTATTCCCCGAGCCGGTCATCCGCGTGGCAATCGAGCCTAAAACCAAAGCCGGTCAGGACAAAATGACCATGGCGCTCGTAAAGCTTGCCGAGGAAGACCCCACCTTTAAGACTTATACGGACGAGGAGACGGGTCAGACCATCATCGCAGGCATGGGTGAACTCCACCTCGAGATTATCGTCGACCGCCTGATGCGCGAATTCAAAGTCGAAGCGACCGTCGGCAAGCCCCAGGTCGCGTACCGCGAATCCATCACCAGGGAAGCGACAGGCCGCGGCCACTATGTCCGCCAGACGGGCGGCAGGGGTCAGTATGGCGACTGCGTGATAAAGCTGATACCTGCGGAGCACGGTACCGGATACAGCTTCGTCAGCAAGATAGTCGGCGGCGTGATTCCCAAGGAATACATCGAGCCCATCAACCAAGGCATCCAGGAAGCATCCCGCTCGGGGACTTTGGGCGGATACGAGCTTGTGGATTTCTCTGTCGAACTTACGGACGGGTCTTACCACGAGGTAGACTCCTCCGAAATGGCATTCAAGATTGCCGGCTCGCTCGCACTCAAGGACGCACTGAAGAACGCCGGTCCCGTGCTGCTCGAACCCATGATGAAGGTAGAAGTCAACGTGCCCGAGGATTACCTCGGCGACGTCATCGGCAACATCAACGCTCGCCGCGGCCGCATAGGCGGTATGGAAGAGCGCTCCGGCGCCCAGTGCATAAACGCTGTGGTGCCCCTGTCCGAGATGTTCGGTTACGCGACGGACCTTCGCTCCCGTTCCCAGGGACGCGGCAACTACACGATGCAGTTTGACCACTACGAAGAGGTGCCGAA
>CALNBC010000166.1 GCA_937874755.1 uncultured Clostridia bacterium | reverse complement strand
CGCTGTTGATGGGCGTTCCCGAATCCGCTGCGGTGGACGAATCGGTCAAGCTGATAAAGGCGATGGGCAAAGGAGCGCTTTCGGGGTTCGTCAACGGCGTGCTCCGCGCCGCCCTGCGGCATAAAGAAAATATCGCTCCCCCCGAAGGGATGGACGCGCAGTCCATGTCTATACGCCGCAGCACCCCCGGGTGGATAGTGCAAAGCTTTATCTCGCGCTTTGGACCTAAGCTTGCCGAGGAAATCCTCGCCTGCCCGGGCGAGCGCGGCGCGCTGCGCGTCAACACATTAAAGACGAGCGTCGAGTCATTAGCCGGAACCCTAGGCTTCCCCACTACACAAGGCAGATTCGTGCCCGAGGTTTTACGGTTCGATTCGGCGCAGGGCGACTTGACTAGCAGCGCTTTGTTTGCCGACGGGCGTTTCGCCCTCCAGAGCGAGGCTTCTGCCCTGGTATGCCGCGCAGCAAACCCGAAACCAGGTCAAAGGGTGCTGGACGCCTGCGCCGCACCGGGCGGCAAGACCGCTGCTTTGGCGGCTATTGCGAACGGCAATGCCAATATTGCCGCCTGGGACGTTCACCCCCACAGGGTGGAGCTGATAAACGCCACTTGCGAGCGGCTGGGAGCCGGCAATATTGTCGCTGAGGCGAAGGATGCTTCGGTTTTTGACCCCGCTTATGCCGAATGCTTCGACGTGGTGCTAATCGACGCGCCCTGCTCGGGGCTTGGCGTTTTTGGCAAGCCCGATCTTCGGCTGAAAAAGACCGAAGCGGACGTCGCTTCCCTCGCCAAGCTGCAACTCTCGATACTCTCCGCTTGCTCGAGGTACGTAAGGCCGGGCGGAACGCTGGTCTATTCGACCTGCACCATATCTAAAACGGAAAATGAGGACGTTACTGAGGCTTTCCTCGCCTTTGCACCGCAATTTTACCCCGGCGACCTTGCGCCCTTCTTCCCCGCTGATTTTGACAAATCGCGCCTTGACGGCGGTCGAGTACAGCTCATTCCCCCCGTTGACGGCGTTAACGGATTCTATATATCGAGGATGCTGAAAAGATGACCCACGCCAATTTGAACTGGATGGACATGGACCTTGATTCCCTCAAGGCTGCCATGAAGGATATGGGCGAACCCGCGTTCCGCGCAGGGCAGGTGTTTTCCTGGCTGCAAAAGGGGCGCAGTTTCGCCGAAATGACCAACCTGAGCGCCGCCCTGCGGGAAAAACTCACGGCGCAGCGCCCCTTTGGCGGGGTCACCGTGCTGGAGAGGCTCGTTTCCGCGACCGACGGAACGGTAAAATACCTCTTTTTGCTGGAGGACGGGAATATAGTCGAAGGCGTACTCATGAGCTACAAGCACGGGCGAACGATATGCATATCCACCCAAGTGGGCTGCCGCATGGGCTGCAGCTTCTGCGCTTCCACACTAAACGGACTCGTCCGCAACCTTAATCCCGGGGAGATGCTCTCCTGCGTCGCCACCGTCAACCGTGAACAGATGGAAAAGGACGGCATTAAGGACGGTCGGGCGATAACCAACATAGTGCTGATGGGCAGCGGCGAACCGCTGGACAATTACGACAACGTGCTCGCCTTTTTGCGGCTGGTCAACTCGAAGGATGGACTGAACATAAGCTACCGCAACATATCCCTCTCCACCTGCGGCATTGTGCCCAAGATGAACGAGCTTGCGGAATCGGGAGTACACGTCACGCTCTCGGTTTCGCTGCACGCTCCCGAGGACGAGCTTCGCGCAAAGCTGATGCCCATCGCCAACAGGTATACCGTCGCCGAGGTCGTGGACGCGGCAAAGCATTACGTCGACGTTACGGGCAGGCGGGTGATATTCGAATATGCCTTAATACGGGGCGTGAACGACACCCCCGAATGCGCGGTAAAGCTCGCCGCCCTTTTGAAGGGGTTTCAGTGCCACGT
>CALNBC010000165.1 GCA_937874755.1 uncultured Clostridia bacterium | reverse complement strand
TTTTTGTCTGCCCGCTCGCCTGCCGCGATGAGCATCAGCAGTTTTTCGATGACGAGGGCTGCAAGTTCGACATTTGAGACCTCCCCCGATACTGCGATATTGTTATCCTTCGCGCCAACGCTGGCGCCCGTTTCTTCCTTGATTACATCGGCGTTTTCATCCAGATTGCCGAACAGCGCGGAAATCTGTTCCATGGAATCCACTTCGATAAGCCTGCATACTTCGGGTACTTCGCTCATGCTTTGTTTCCTTTGTTTTTAATATCTATCCTACCGATATAGGCGACACCGTAGAAATACTCTCGTTTGTCTCTATGACGGTTATGGCGATTATGCCGTTTTCGGTGCGCTGGAATGTGGTCTTGGCGTCGATTATCCTTGCGTCCTTAGGTATTTGGGCGCTGGACGCGCTGAAGGAAGCTTCCCGGGCAAGGCTTTTAACTTCTTCCTCCGACCTTTGAACAACGCGGCTCGCTATTTCGTAGCGGGTTTCCTGCGCAATCTTCATCGGCAGGAAGAACCCCGACAATTCGCAGCTGACGCTGCGCTCCGTATCGCAATGGGCAAATTCGGAAGGTGTTGTCGCTTCCATGCCGGCGATTTCGATGACTGCCGCATTCTGCACTTTACCCGTGCGGACGTATTCTGAGGTTTCGTAGGATACGAACGCCCGACCCGTATACCACACTCTGCCGACTATGTCCGCCCGCGCATGCACAGGCAGCATCCCCTCGAAACCCAGTACACCCGACACGAGAGTTTGTCCGGGGGTCACGCGTTGACCCTCTTTGACCATCGCTTCGCCTTCATAGACGAATAACGAGGCTATCATCGCCTCTTTTGTGGCGACTATGCTTGCGGGGGTAGTGTCGTCTAGCGCTTCGGGCGGCGGGGTTTCTTCCACCACTTCGACAAGCAGCCTGGTTCCCTCTATGGTCACGCCTATCCAGGACACCCCTTCGGTTTGAAGCACAAGTCTATCTCCTAAGCCGCTGTGGTCTATTTGGGAGATAGGAGTGCCCTGCACAACTCCCTCGTTCTTGAGAGCCTCTATTACCTGACCTTCGCCAGTTTGCAGGCAACCTGAAACGTCTGTGCTCCAGATAAAGCCCGTAAGCAGATAGAGTGCGGCAAGGGCAAAAGCGCCGCCCCAAAAGAGCATGGGCCTCGACCGAAAGTTCGCAAGAAAAAATGGTACGCCGGTTTTTTTGACGATGTGCACCGAGCATTTTGCACTGCGGTTGATGGCCCGCAACATGATAAAACCCTTTGGCGTTACGCACGCGGTAAGGACGCCCTGTCCCTCGCTCTTGATGCCCCGAACGGGAATTTCGTTTTCCCGGGCAAGCTCGATGAGGCGGATGGGCTCGTTTCCTTTGACCTGTATTTTAACATATCCCCGCAAAGAATACCACAGCGACAGCGCCATTGAACAAATACCTCGTCAAATCCACTCAATATTTTTGATTTCGCCGGTCAACAGCAGCGAGCCGCAGCCAAAGTCCTCCAAAACCAAAGATGTTCCCGTTACCCTGAGCATTCCCGCCGTCGTTCTGATTAGAATATTTTCACCGTCGAATTCGCCCACTCCCTTATGGTTATCGACAGTCAGCTTACGCCTGCCTTCCAAATTGACCGTCGGTTCGTCTAACAGCACGTCAGCCGGAAGGTCGAGCGCCTCCGTAAGCCCCCGCCGAATCGGCTTTTCGGTTTTCCGCGTGGCTTTCATGGTACCTCCGTAAAACAAATGTGTCATATCATATTATGAATAAAGCACATAAAAAAGACGCCCCGGCGATCGAGGCGCTCTTGCACTATATGCGCTTCTAGACGTATTTTTGCATGTGGTTCAACGCCGATTTTTCCAATCGGGAAACTTGAGCTTGCGAAATACCCCTTTCGCAGAGCGAAATGCTGCGATTTTCACCAATATCAACAGAAAACAACCTTTCCATGCTCAAGTATATATCCAAATTTACGCCGTCTTGCGTCTTGGTCACCTCTATTCTTGAAAGGGCAGCGGCGGCGATGGACGGTTCGAAGCTCTTTTCCTCCCATGCCGCGTTGAGCGCTCTTTTCAGCCTGAACAGCTTTCTTTCCTTTTGCTCATCCCGAAGTGCGGAGTCCTTCAGCTCCGAAAGTACATTCTCCTCGGTTTCAATCTCCTTCGACATCTCGCTGTTTCGCTTTGCGAACTCAGCCTTGTCCACCAGTCCGTCGACGGCGAGTTCTAAGAGCTTGTCCCTTTTTTTGATGAGCCTTTTTAGCTCAGTCTCTCTATCCTTAATCTTTTTAGCGCGGTCGTTTTCCGGGGAAAGGGATGCGTAAAGTGAAATCAGTTCGCCTATGATTTCTTCTTTGTCAGTAAAAACGCGCTTGACGGACTCGGTCACCACCTTGTTTATCTCGTCGGTATATAACGTGGGGCAAGAGCAACCCTTTTCTCCGTGCAGCCTATAAAGCCTGCAGCTCCAGCATTCCCGCTCCTGCGTGCAAGTCCGCCGAATCTGCCTGTGGAATGCGGTCTTGTGCTCCTTGCAGACTATTTTGCCGCTGTACGCATAACGCATACCGCAAGCCTGCTCTTTTCCCTTTATGGCCGCGCCCCTTGAAGCGAGCAATGAATTCGCCCTCTCCCAAAGTTCTTCGGAAACGAGGGCGGGCACGTTTTCGTCGGGGTGCTCTATCCATTCCTCCTTGGGTAGGCGAACGCTGCGCTTGGAGCGAAAATCCACCTTGGTCGTCTTGTTGCCGCAATAACAGCCCTTGTACTTCGGGTTGGAGAGTATCCCCCTTAGGGTATGGTAGGATATCGGGGCGCCCTTTGTGTCGGTAAATCCATCTTCGAACAGCGCGAAGGACAGCTTGCGTATCCCCAGGTTGCCGCCTGCGTATATCTCGAACGCCCTTTTGACCATCGTGGCTTCGCTTTCGTCCACCATCAACCTCCCGTCCTTCTTGCTGTACCCTGTAGGCGCGGCGCCCAGCACTCTGCCTTTTTCCC
>CALNBC010000164.1 GCA_937874755.1 uncultured Clostridia bacterium | reverse complement strand
CACCACCTTTTTTTGACTTCATTTTGTAAATCAACCCCAATACCTGCAACGCGATCAAAGGGGTATCATCCATGCACCGGTGTCGCCGCCCGCCTGCTTAACAGCTTCAGTAACAGCCGCACGAACGACAGCGCCGGAAGCAGTTGCACCGGATACGGTGTCCACATCGAGGCTCTGACGCTCAAGTATCTCAGTGATGACGGTATCCATGCCAATGTTGCCTAGACGCCTTGTTTCAGCGTGTTCGACTACCTGGATGTCGGTTATGGCGTTCTCGCTAAGTGTAACATCTACAACCATCTTGCCATTGTGACCCATGGTTTCGATAGTGTAGGTACCGGGCGTAAAAGCACTTGCCGGCGCTTCCGGCTCTGCCGTAGGTGTCGACACGGCAACGGTCGACTCCGGCGATTCTTCTGTTGCGGCTGGAGCCGCACAGGCGGTGAAAGCCAGCAGCATAACTGCCAATAGAATGCTTAGACCTTTCTTCATGATAACAAACCTCCTAATTATTTGATAAAGATAAAACCTTATCAATAGTATTTTAGCATCCCAACAGAAAAAGCTGAAATGCTATAAACGCATATTAGGTTGGTCACATTATAATCAAAAGGTATTCAATTGGACAGGACCAAGGACTTTATTCAAGACTCGTCAGGCGTGAGCGCAAGCTCCTCAATCATATCGCACACAGCCGAAATCCCCGGAGTCAAACGGTCAGTTCTGCTGACAAGGTACCACACACGCGCACTTTTGTGATTGCGAATCGGAACAAACTGCGTGTGCCTGCTTTCGAGCACCTTTGCGTCGGCATCCATCAGCGCTATTCCCTTACCGATGCCGACCAGCATCATCACGGATTCCATGTTATCCCCGTATGCGGCAATATCGGGCGAAAACCCGTTTTGCAAGCACACCTGTATTAGTCCGTCGAATACGCGCGGGGCCGTAGTTCGATTGAAGAAAACATACTTCTCACGCGACAATTCTTCTATGGATATATCCTTTTGACCGGCTAAAGAGTGGCTTGCGGGCAGCACAGCGTAAAGCTTTCCCTCTGAAACCCGATGATACGTACACTCCGCATCCATTTCTTCTGCCGAACACATGTCGAATATAAGGTCAAGCTGACCGTCGTCTAAAAGGCTGCGAAGCACCGGCAGCGTATGCTGGCGAAGGTTGATTTCTATATTCGGAAAGTTATTGCCTAGCGCATCCATAGACCGAGACAGAAGAGCGAACTGAGAAAGATTAAGATATCCTATTCGGAGCCTGCCGCCGGGTATTTGAAGCGCACTCGATATACCGGTGACCATTTCGTCCCGCAAATCGACTATCCTCCTTGCCTTTTCAAGCACAAACACACCCGCCTCGGTGAGATGCAAGTTGGGCTTTCGCCTTTTAAAAAGCTCACAACCCATCTCGGACTCGAGCTGTGAAATTTTGCGGCTAAGCGCCGGTTGAGTTATGTGAAGCAGCGACGCCGCCTTGCTGAAATTCAACAATTCTGCAACAGCAATAAAGTACTCCAACGTATCAATATCCATAATACCCCGTTTGGCTCACGCCGGTTTTTGTGATGATTCGAGATTGATTTGGTAATAAGCAAACTAATTGCGATAATTGTCTTATACTTAATCCATATGGATATTATATAATCAGCTCGAAGGGTTGTAAATATAAAGTAAGTAGCATTCTTCATATAATGAGCCGCATTTGAAATCCGTTTTTAACCAGTTCTTCCCCGGGGTTCAGCCCCATTAATTGGCTCATTGTGCTGTGCAGATTTCCTTTTTCCTCAGTCTCTTTGAATAAAGGGTCTCCAACTACAATTTGATTCATATATATAGCAAGTTGTTTTAATTTATCCTCAGAAGGTAATTCTTTGAAAGTTTCGATGGCAATGTTTGTAACACCATGGTTATGCGATATCTTTTGTATAATACTATTCAAATTCTGTATTAAATGCTCTCTATATTTTCTCAATTCCAAAATTAGTTCTTTATATGAAATTTATGAAAAGTTATTAACGAGATATTCCTCTCTGAAAAGTAAGCTTTCGGTAAGAAAACCGAAAGCAATATTTGACATGCTCTACCCCCTTATCCATAAAAAATAGATATACATCTAAATCGTTCTGTCAACCTCCGAAAAGCTGAAAAACATCTATATCGACCACTCGCCAAGCCCCAAAAACTGAAAACATCTATATCGACTTCTCGTCAAACCCTGACATCTAAATCGACCACTCGCAAGTGTTAAACCAATTATGATATGTTCCCACGAAGCAATGTTTTCACGATTTTGCACATCGAACTTTTACTCTCAAATCCAAAAAAGCCCAGTATTACTGGACTTTTCACGCGTTACTTATCTTTCCTTGACATCAATACTACCGTCTCAACGTGCAACGAGCTCATGAGTTTAATGTCTTATATGTGTTTTACTAAATATTAGGCGAAGAAAATAAGTCGCCGCTGTATTTTACGTTTTGTGTATACACGGGAATAAGTCCATGGTCAGAGGTCGAGTCAACGAGATTGATGTTTTTCCCTGTATGTATAAAACGAACCAATTTTAGTTAATAAATGTAAAATTGCCGATTTTAGTGCCAGTTCGTTTGCGACGACATATCCACCAATAGATTTAAAGCAGTTAGTCATTTTTGAATAAGTTATATCCATGCTCTCTATGATAACTCGGGCCATGCGGGATTTCATCTCCCCAGGCTCTTTTGCTTAACGCGGAATCAAATAAACGCAACAAGTTCTGCAAGCTAACTGCCAATGAAAAATTGTCACCGGCAGAACAATATTGTTTTCTGACAATTTCTCTTTCGGTATTTAACACTTGATCTGACACTGGTTCAAACCATTTGCTACTATATTTCTGTGGTTTTCTACCGCTCAATAATTTGTACACTTCAAATCCTGTAGCCGCAAGACCAACACCTATTCCTAATACTTTCTTTATATCCATCCGATTTCCTCCATTCCTCAACATTATATTATTCTAAATCTGGTAAATTAATGTTCTCATCCGTGCATTTACGAATGATTCGCTTAGTCTTTTCAATAGGCAATGGAACATTCTCTACACTGAAGTATTCGATGTTCACTACCTCCACAACTGCCTCATGGTTATCCTTCCCAACCGGGACAATAACAAAATCACCAATCTCAATGCTGTCATCATCCGTCAGATAATAATAAGATTTCTGTCCTTCATCGAAAACCACGCTGCAATATATATAATCCGTGGTAAGGCGCTTTACTTTTCCATACACAGATGGGTCAAGAATTTCTCCTAAACCATAAAAGCGTATGAAGTCAAACACTGCATCTGCAAATTCCTCAAAATCTTCCGGCAGTCCGTTTTTATCAAATGTCCCTGTGATAATTTTTTGAGGGTTCTTTTTATAATCTATCGTAATTTTATAGTCCTTGGTTTCATTCGGATTTTCCACTGCATCATCAGGATTACCTACAATGTTTCCAAATAAGTCCTCTGCATCAAAGTCATCTAAAAGACTCTCTATACCACCTTCAATTTCATACTTACGTGAAACCTTACAACCAGTTCCAATGTTTTGAGCATGCTCAAGAGTTTCTTTTTCTCTATCAATAATGAGTTGTTCCGTATAATCCCAAGTTACAAACTCCCATGCAGCACCTTCCGGCACTTCCTTCGGTTTGATTTTAGTCATTCTATGATAATCCAGTACAATTCGCTTAATCTTGTCAGGTTTATTATTGCCATCGAAGACATATAAGTCCGGTAGTCCTAAAGTATCCCTAATCAAATCAGATAGGTCAATGCCATCAACTTCAAAATCGGCACATAGAGAACCTCGGAATTTATATGTCTTGCCATCGGTGTTTGTCAGTTCCATTATCCAATTACCGATATCTGTAGCGAAAATTTCATCGTAGCCATTGCTGAAATAAGCCGCAATAGCATCAAATAATTTATCTGTGTATGCTTTTTCAATTTTGAAATTACGGCTCCGTGCCTTTTCGTATCTTTCTCCACCATGTCCGAAGTTATATCCAGAAAACCAGATGCGACCCTCATCATTGATGGTAAGATGCTGTTCCACTTCCTCGTCTGGTTCAGGCATAGGTCCGTAACAAATATTATTAGACACAATACGCATCTTTTTTAATGTTCCTTGAAATATGAAAGGATTTTCTCCGGAAAGCAGTGCCAAACGGCTGAGTGCCAAGATAAACCACGCTCGATTCTGTGGTTCTAAAATTTCCGCACCTGTGTATGCCCAGTGGTTAAAATATCGCCATTGGGAGTAAATAGCAGAACCAAGCAATGAAA
>CALNBC010000163.1 GCA_937874755.1 uncultured Clostridia bacterium | reverse complement strand
ATTCTCGACGCAGGCGCCCTCGACTTCGACGTCAATCGGGGCGAAATTCCAGATTGCCTCGACGCAGTCTTTTACCAAATCTTCGGCTATGCCCTGAGCGACTTCCTTGTCGGTACAGATGACGCCAATGTCGATATGGTTAGAAGCAAGATAGTCGTTCAGCGTGTCCACGTGGGCAACCTCTACTCCCGAGAGCACCCTGCCAATAAGTTCGGGGCGAACGTCGAACACCGCCTTGACACTGTACCCCTCTTTGGTGAATCCGGTGTAGCGGGCGAGCGCTTTTCCTATGTTGCCCGCGCCGATTATCGCGAGGTTGTAAACATGCGTCAAGCCGAGTATCACGCCCAATTCGCGCAGCAACACGCTGACTTGATAACCGTATCCCTGTTGTCCGAAGCCGCCAAAGCAGTTGAAGTCCTGCCTGATTTGCGATG
This sequence comes from uncultured Clostridia bacterium, assembly GCA_937874755.1. GTDB lineage: Bacteria > Bacillota > Clostridia > Christensenellales > CALWSW01 > CALNBC01. The sequence continues at coordinate 7,173 of CALNBC010000163.1, read as the reverse complement.
CGTTGAAGCCCATTTCGACCGATAGCTCGCCGGACGAAATGCGCTCTATGCCCCGTGCTTGAAGGTCTTGAAGATGGCGGTAGTATTTGGGCAGGCGATGGATGACTGCTTCGGAAACTCTTCTGTCTCTCATGATATATACGCTCCTGTATGATTTAATGTATTAGTTCGCTGTGTTGTTTGCGCGGGTGTGATTCAGCAGCCCGCCGGCGGCAAGCACTTCCCGTAGCCTTTGGGAGAGGTTGAGCACCAGCGGGATATCCACGCCCTTGGTTTCGTTTCGTACGATAATATCGCCGCCCGACAGCACGCTGCCCCTTGCATTTGATATGCGAAGGTAATCCCCTTGGGAAATCAGCGCGTAATCCGCTTCGTTGGCGAACTCCAAAGGGAGTATTCCCGAATTGACGAGGTTTGCCGCGTGGATGCGCGCAAAGCTCTTCGCGATAACTCCCTTTACGCCCAAGTATAGCGGTACTAGCGCAGCGTGCTCGCGGCTGGAGCCCTGACCATAGTTGTTCCCCGCAACGAGGAATCCTCCGCCCTTTTCCTTGGCGCGGGCAGGGAATTCGGGGTCCACCGGGGCAAGGCAGTAATCCGAAAGGTACGGGATGTTGCTCCTGTACGGTAAAAGTTTAGCATTACTAGGCATGATGTAATCAGTGGAAATATTATCGCCCATCATCAGCAATACTTCTCCCTCGACCTTTTCGGTCATGGGCACGTTAATTGGGAAGGGCTTGATGTTCGGTCCCCGCACGACCTCGACGCTTTCCCCTTCCGGTGCCGGAGGGATAATCATGCTGTCATCTATTAGGAATTTTTCAGGCATAGTGACATCGACGTTGCCGCTGAGGGTCGTAGGGTCTGTCAGCACGCCGCGAAGAGCGGTGATTGCCGCGGTTTCCGGGCTGGCAAGATAAACGTCTGCGCTGACGGTGCCGCTTCTGCCGCAGAAATTGCGGTTGAATGTGCGGACGGAAACAGCGTTACTTTCGGGAGACTGACCCATTCCGATGCAGGGGCCGCAAGCGCATTCGAGTATTCTTGCACCCGCCTTTAGCATGGTCGCAAGGGCGCCATTCTCCGCTAGCATGGTCATGACCTGCCTGGAGCCCGGGGAGATTGTGAGGCTGCAGCCCGGGGCGACGGTGCCGCCCTCGCGCTGAAAGATAGCCGCAACTTTCATCAAATCTGCATAAGATGAGTTGGTGCAGCTTCCTATGCAAACCTGCTGGACGGCAATTTTGCCGACTTCCTGCACCGATTTGACATTATCGGGGCTGTGGGGACAGGCGACAAGGGGCTTGAGGGCCGAAAGATCTATCACTATATGCTCGTCGTATTCCGCGCCCACATCCGCCGCCAACGCGACGTAATCCGCTTCCCTTCCTTGGGCGGCGAGGAACTCCCTCGTCACCTCGTCGCTCGGGAAAATCGAGGTAGTCGCTCCGAGCTCGGCTCCCATGTTGGCTATGGTCGCCCTTTCAGGAACGGAGAGAGTGGCAAGCGCTTCGCCGGTGTATTCGATTACTTTGCCCACGCCTCCCTTGACGGTCAAACGGCGCAGCACTTCGAGTATAATGTCCTTCGCGGAGACATAGGGCGAGAGCTTGCCGATTAGCTCGACATTTACCACCTTGGGCATTACGAGGTAATACGCGCCGCCGCCCATCGCTACGGCAACGTCCAAGCCGCCAGCGCCAATGGCGAGCATTCCCAAACCGCCGCCGGTGGGGGTATGGCTGTCCGACCCGAGCAAGGTCCAGCCGGGTTTGCCGAAGCGTTCGAGGTTGACCTGATGGCAAATTCCGTTGCCCGCCCTCGACAAGAGCACACCATGTTTGGACGCGACGGTGCGTATGTACTTATGGTCGTCTGCGTTTTCAAAGCCTGACTGCAGCGTGTTATGGTCAATATAAGCCACCGAAAGCTTGGTTTTTACTTGGGGGATGCCCATAGCTTCGAGCTGAAGGTAAGCCATGGTCCCGGTCGAATCCTGGGTAAGGGTCTGGTCGATACGTATGGAAATCTCCGTACCCTGTGCCATATTGCCTGACACGAGATGGGACGATATCAATTTCTTGGTAAGGGTTTGTGCCATATAATCCTCCAAAGGTCAAAATTAATAACAGTAGGACTGTTTGCGGTTAATGGTCATGCGGCATTTTCACATTATGCTTGCTGATATAAAAACGAGAGGCCGGCTATTTTGCAATAGCCCCATCGTTAAGCTGCCTGCAACGTGAATTGCCAGCCGACGCAGAGGCGCTTTGATAGCTTGCGCCCGAGGAGTGCCATAAGACGTCATAGGCGTTAGCGTACAAAATCCGGCGATAATTATGGCAACTTTGTGGACATTGTGTGGCTCAATAAATGCCTGTCATACAGGTGCCCACGAGTTCCGATTTGAACAGGTGACCTACTAATTCCGCAATTTCATGATAAACTTTTTAACAAAGATATGCAATGGTAAAATCCAAAATAAATGGCGCTTTACACCGAACAAGATGTTATTTGACAAGTAGATATGAACAATTTTTAAAAGAATTGCAACACTTTACCCAAATATTTGTCTTTTTGCCAAAAGCAAATATAATATCCATAGAAAGGTTGGAGGTATCATGCGCTATTATTTGACACGAATTTTGGTTTTGCTTCTGGCGGCACTTACCGTGGTCACCCCTGTCTTTGCACTAGCTGCACCTAAATCAGAACCACCCACCAGAAACATGACCCGCTCCGAGCGTTCCATTCGCTCGATAATTTCAGAGGATAGCGAAGATATCCGCTCCACGCTGTTCACCGAATTCGTGAATTCCCGTCTGAAGTACGTAACCGTCCGCTCCCTTGCGAAGTCCGCGGGCAGCAACTGGATTGGGTATGTCGACATCGTCTAGGAGCTCAATAACGAGAAACACGTCAGCTACGTACTCGATCAGGGAGTCATCCAGTACGGGAAATACCGCCTGCCGTCGGCAACCGGTTCCGCAAAAATCGAAATTGGCAACAAGTCCGAAACCATGGAATACGACGGCGAAACAGTGTTTTCCTTCTCCAACATGGAGCTTGCCGATACCGCAATGAAGGACGAAGTAACCCTACAGGTCGAGTATCACAACAACTATTACGACATTGACCTCGACGAGCATTACCCCAACGACTCCATGACCAAGGACGATACCCTTGCCGCTATGGCTACGGCTTACGCAAAGTACGCAGCGGATTCTGAAGAACTCCAACTCGTCGACCACGCCGTACTCAAGCTGAGAAGTTATATCGCAAATTCCGAAACGCAAAAGCGCAGTTACATCTGGGAGCTTTATCTCGTACACGGCGCCGAGTTGCCCGCCCAGGCAACCCTCGTGCGCTATTATCCCGCCAGCGATTCGACCTTAATATGCGCCCGCACCCTAAGAGACTATTTTTAATATGTGCCTCAAACCGATTACAGATAAAAGTGCCCGGCCTTGTTGTTGACAAGAGCCGGGCTTCTTAATGTTCCGCACGATCTTTGGAATCAATCTGTGCGGTGATGATGTTCGTCGCGCCTGAGCCTTGAAAACAGGGTTATCGCCCAAATGCCAGCCAGCGCGACCAAGACATAGATAATCCGGCTAACGACAGATGCGCTGCCGCCGAAGATTGCTGCCACCAGGTCGAACTGAAACAGCCCAACAAGGCCCCAGTTCAGTGCACCGATGATGACTAGGATCAATGCGAGAATGTCCATTTGATTACTCCTTCCGCAATGGATGAGCCTATTGTGCCCATCCGCGCAAAGATTAATCATAAAACTCGTTTTGCGTTTGTTTGCTCTTTTTTTCTTCGTCTATAAGCTCTAAAACGAACTGGTCAAAGACGACGTTTTCTATAAAATCGTCTTTCTTGAAAACGACACGGAGAAATTTGTTAAAATCATCGACGTGCTTTTTCAGCACCAGTGGTCGCGATATGTCCATCTCTGAACACATGTCGCCTATCGCCTCGTGCAGCCAGTCCTCGTCGACCATTTCGGGAGTCGAGTCTATTTCGGTGACTTGGGAGGCGATGAGCTTATGCTTTTTTCTAAGTGTGCCCCAAAGCTTCATCAGTCTTTTCCTCCTCCCGTAAGCACTTCGACTGCCTTTTGAAGTTGGGTATCTTGCGAATACTCGATGTATTCAGGAGCGGAACCGTCCACTCCTTCGGGCAGGGACACGTTTATATCCGGCTCTAGCCCTACTCCGTGGATGCTGCGGCCGTTGGGGGTGAAGTACGCGCCTGTCGTCATCTTAATCCAGCCATCGCTTTCCGAAAGGTGATAGGTCGTCTGCACAATTCCCTTGCCGAAGGTCTTTTCGCCGATTACAGTCGCCCTGCCGTAGTCCTGCAGCGCCCCCGTAAGCGCTTCACTGGCGGATGCGGAATTGCCGTTGACCAGCACCGCCATAGGCCAATCGACTGCGCCTGAACCCGTCGTGTGGGTGTCCTCGGTTCCGTCACCGTTCTTGATGGTCAGCACGAGCTTGGACTCGAGCAACTCGTCGGCTACCGCCATCATCTCGTTTAGGTCACCTCCGAGGTTGCCGCGCAAGTCGAGCACAAGGGCGACTACACCGTCCTTTTTAGCCTGGTCTATCGCCATGGGGAAAGCGGTTGAACAGTCGCTGTAAAATGCAGTCAGTTGAATGTAAGCTATGTTATTATCCAGCATCTCATAGCGCACACGCTGGGTCTTTACCTCTTCGGTCACCATTGTAACCTCGTATTCCGCTCCGTCCCTTTCCAGCCCCATGGTAAACTCGACATCGCCCATGTTTTTAATTATGTCTGAAATATCCGTCAACGATTTGCCCGAAACGGGCTCGCCGTTAACGGAAATAATGAAATCGCCCACCTTGATGCCCGCCCTGTATGCCGGACCTCCCTCGGTGACCTTGAGGACGACGTAATTCTCTTCCTCCAGAGCAAAGGTGACGCCTATACCTTTGTACTTTCCGCTTTTTACCTGCTGGCTGGCGGCATATTCCTCGGCGGTGAAATACTGAGCGTAATCGTCGCCAAGGGCTTCGACCATGCCTCGCGCCGCGCCGATATAGAGCTCATCGTTTGGTATGTCCTCATAATAATATTGATTTATAAATGACTGAAGCTGTGATAATGCCTTGCCTGAAAAATCGCCCGTCCTTGCAGGTGAACAGCCATAAAGCGCAAATGCGAATACTACCGCCGTCAGTCCGCAAAGCGCGAACCGCCTTAAACTATGTTTCATTCGATTCCTTTTCCTCCTCGGGATTGTGTCTTTATATTGTATTCGCGGACTGCGCGGTTATTTGTAATTCATATCTTCTTGATCCAGCAGCGGCGGCGTTTGTGCTGCACGGCGTCAAAGTGTTTCCACAGCGCCTGTACTTTTTCGTTGGATTCGAGCTCGGGGCCCGTCTCGGCGTACTTGACGCCGCGGTCAATGGCGGATTTTATCATGTCTACCATGATTAGTGCGTTGATTCCAAGGTTCTGCATTTCGGGACGCACCGCTATAAGACCCATATCCATAACGTCATAGGTTTTAAGACCGCGAAGCAAGTGGAACCATCCCGTTGGGAAGAGTGCACCCTTAGCCTTTTTGATTGCCGGTCCCAGTTCGGGCAGCAGGAATCCGAAAGCGCACAGCTTTCCGTCCTTGTCCAGCACCAGCTTGATAAAGTCGAGATCTAATAACGGCAGATACTGCGAAACGTACAGGTCTATCTGCTTTTGGGTCAGCTCCACCACACCGTATAGGTTTTCGTATGCTTCGTTTATTAAGTGAAAAACCGCTTCTATGTACGGCTTGAGTTCCCTTCTGGACGTGACTTGGTAAATCGTCAGCTTGTTGCGGCGCTTGATGACATCCGCCAGTCTTTCTAGTTTTTCGGGAACTTTGTCCGGCACGAACACGCGGTATTCTATCCAGTCGACGGATTTTTCAAAGCCGCTGCGCTCCATCTGGGTTTTGTAATACGGGAATGCGTGCCAGGTTATGAACATATTGGGCTCGTCGAAGCCCTCAATTAACATACCCTCTTTGTCGAGGTCGCTAAAGCCGATGGGCCCATGCAGCTCGTCGCAACCCTGTTCTTTTGCCCACCCCACGACCGCATTTATCAGCGCGTCTACCACTTCGTCGTCGTCGGTAAAGTCAATTCTGGAAAAGCGCATCCGCTTTTGGTTCCATTTCTCGTTTGCCTTATGGCTGAGTATCGCGGCTATCCTCCCCGCCGCTTTGCCATCCCTGTATGCCATGAAGTACTTGGCTTCGCAATACTCGAAGGCGGGGTTCTTATCTTTCCGAAGATTTGACATCTCGTCGGCTATAAGGTCGGGAGTAAAATACTCATTGTCCTTAAAAAGCTCCATCGGGTATTTGATGAATTCCTTAAGCTCCCTATTGTTCGTCATTTCCTTAATCGTTACCATGCTTCCACCTCGGTAATTAGTATGTAGAATAATGAATATAATAATGCTTTACTATGGGGCGACGCCTGTGGGGATGGGCGTTTGCGTTGCTACGCCACCAAAAGTATCGTCCGTCTCGTCGGGCGGAGGGGTTTCTTCGACATCGGGCAAAGGCGTATCTGAGGCGGCGGGCGTTAGGGTCGCATCGGGTACGCTCGTTTCTGTAGGCGCAGGGGTTTCTTCCTCGGCGAGTGCCTGCTCTTTTTCAGCCAGAAGCGCGTCAAACTCTGCAATAGCCTCGGAAAGCTCCTCGGCGCTTCCGCCGTCAAAAAGCCCTTCGAGCTCTCTTATGCCCGCGTCGAACGCCAATGCAATCTCGGGGTGAGCGCTCGCAAGCGCCTTTGCCCTGACTATCAGCTCCTGAGCTTGGCTTACGAGGGCTCCCAACTGCTCCTGTTCTTCTTCTATGCGCTTTGTGACTGCAGAAATGTCAATATCCCAGTCAATATTTGGATTGATGCCAAATACATCCTTCACCAGGCTCTTGACATTGCCCATGTTCAGCACCCAGAAGCTGCTGTGGTCAAAATAAAGCCCCTTACCTGAGAGGGTGTGCCTGACGATATCGGCGGTGTCTATGCGGGTGGCAAAAAGCGCCAGAGAGCAAATCTGCTCGAAGGAGAGCGACGTGTCGATATTGCTGGCTACCGGCCGTTGTAAGCTGCAACGCCACCTCATCGAAAAGTGCGGGTT
>CALNBC010000162.1 GCA_937874755.1 uncultured Clostridia bacterium | reverse complement strand
CGTTGCGCTGACCTGCCTGCAGGCGCTGAACTGAGACGAAAGGAATAAAGCCATGCACAATATACTTATCATAAACGCCGGCAGCTCCTCCATCAAATACCAGCTCATCGAAATGGAAGGCAAGACCGTGCCCGCAAAGGGTCTGGTCGAGCGCATCGGCATCGAGGGCTCCAGGCTCAAATACAAGAGCGACAGCGGCAAAATCATAATAGAAAAGCCCATCCCGACCCACGACGAGGCAATCAAGCTCGTACTGGAAACACTGGTCGACTCAGAAATGGGCGTCATCAAGTCCATGGACGAAATCAAGGCGGTCGGCCACCGCGTGCTGCACGGCGGCGACAAGTTCACCGGCTCCGTCCTGGTGGACGATTCGGTGCTCGCCGCCATCGAAGAAAACGCGCCCTTAGCTCCGCTGCACAACATGGCGCAAAAAAAGGGCATCGAAGCATGCATGAAGATTATGCCTAACACCCCCATGGTCGTCGTGTTCGACACCGCCTTCCACCAGACCATGCCCCCCAAGGCGTACCTTTACGGCATCCCCTACGAGGACTACGAGGAGTTCAAAATCCGCCGCTACGGCTTCCATGGCACCAGCCACAGGTACGTTTCCCTCCGCACAGCAAAGCTGCTCGGCAAAAAGCCCGAGGAATGCCGCGTCATAGTCTGCCACTTGGGCAACGGCTCCTCCGTATCGGCGGTGGACCACGGCAAATGCGTGGACACCTCCATGGGGCTTACGCCTCTCGAGGGCGTCATCATGGGCACTCGCTGCGGCTCCATAGACCCCGCCATAGTCGGCAAGCTGATGGAGTGGAAGGGCATGAACTCGCAGGAAATAGACGAATACCTCAACAAAAAGTGTGGCGTGTTGGGTATTTCGGGCTTCTCAAGCGACTTCCGCGACCTCGGCGATGCGGCAGAGCAGGGCAACAAGCGCGCCCAGCTCGCCCTCGAGGCGTTCTCCTACTCCGTCAAGAAATACATCGGCTCCTACGCCGCGGTCATGAATGGAGTGGACGCTATCGCCTTCACGGGCGGCATTGGCGAGAACGACGAAATCGTCCGCAGGATGGTTATGACGGGCATGGAATACCTCGGCATCGACTTTGACTTTGCGCTCAGCGACAAGCCCCAGCGCGGAATAGAGCTCGAACTCACCAAGCCCGGCTCAACCACCCGCGTATTCATCGTTCCCACCAACGAAGAGCTCGCCATCGCGACCGACACATACGAGCTGACCACTTAATCGCCATTTTTGCCGTTATTTTTTGAAAAAAGGCACAGGGGGATTGGAAGCTAAATCAGACTGTCGAAAAACTCCATCCCCGGGGTTTCAGGGGTCGAAGCCCCTGAGCT
>CALNBC010000161.1 GCA_937874755.1 uncultured Clostridia bacterium | reverse complement strand
TGCCCAGCTGCTTCTCGTAATCGCCGAACACGTCGCGGTACCAGCGGAAGGAGGAAGCGGCGGTGTTGGAGAACGCCTCGATAGTCCAGTTGCCAACGCCGTGGTTGCCCTTGACTATGAGCTTCTTCGCGGGGTCGCGGATGGGAGTGTCGGAGACGACGAAGCAGGAGCCAAAGGTGCCGATGACCATGACAGCGTCACCGTCGTTGACCGCGCCACCGCCGAAGGTGCTGCAGTTCTGGTCGTGAGCGCCTACGCAGATATTGCAGCCCACGGGAAGACCGGTCAGGGCGGACATGCGGTCATCAATATGCCCGACGATGCGTCCGCAGTCTGTGGTCAGCTCAGAGCGCTGATCCATGCGCATCTCGAAAACGTCCTCGACCATCTTCTGGGACCAGCGGTGGTTGTTGACGTCGCAGCAAGAGTTGCGGGAAGCGGTGGAAAGGTCGGTATAATAGCCGTCAGCGCCGAACTGCTTGAGGAAATACTCCTGCATGTCTACTACACGGGCGGCTTTCTTCCAGTTCTCGGGTTCGTGGTTCTTGAGCCAAATCGTACGGGCTGCCGTAAGGGTGAAGCCCAACGGGTCGCCGGTGATGGCGTAATACTCGTCGTGGGAGATTTTGGAGAGTATTTCGTTGATTTCCGTCTTTTGGGCGCGAACGTCCTGCCAGCCTATCCAGTCGCGGATCATGTTGCCATTTTCATCGAGCAGAGCGATAGGTCCTGCCTGGGAGGAAAGCCCCAGGGCGACGATTTCCTTCGGGTCTATGCCCGCGCCCTCGATGGCCGCTTTGCAGGAAGCGAACAGCGCGGGGGTGATGTCCTCCGATTTTTGCTCGACCATCCCGGGACCGGGATAGTAGCAAGGATACTCGCGGTAATCTGTGCCTACGATATTACCGTCGAAAGTAAAGATACAGGTCTTACAGCCTGTGGTGCCCTCGTCGATGCCTACTAAGTATTTGCCCATTTTTGCCCTCCTGCTGATCTTTGGTGGTTGTTGAAATGTGTTTTGTGAAGTATGTGACGAAAATCGTGCGTAAAAGTTCTTGCTGGGAAGCTTCTGCGTACGAAATATAAATCAATTTAATGTTTGCGAATACAACTGCGGTACAGGAATGTAGTGGGAAGAATATAAGACGACAGGGGATATCATAAAGTATTATAACCTACAAATCCCCCGCCGTCACCTTATTTTTTTATGCTTTGTATGCGGGAACAAGCCCGATTTCGCGCATGTCGTCGATAGCGTTTATTATTTCGGGTGCGGCGCGGGTGCCAATGAGGTCCGCACCGGCCAGTATGAACGCGTACGCATTCTGAGGGCGGGGGAACTTGACTCCCGAAACCTTGAGCCCTATCTTCGCACCCGCGCAGGCGCGCTTAGCCACTAAGAACTGGTTCATAGAAGGTCCTTCAAACTGACCTGTGGCGGTCTTCATGTAGTCGATATTGCACTCGATGAGCAACTCGCAGGCGACTTTAATGTCGTCGTCGGAGAGGAAGCACATGTCTAATATGCCCTTGGTCAGCGCGGAGCCCGCCGCCCCCTTGAAGCGCTTGAGTTCATCTTTGACTACGTCCAGTTTGCGGTCTTTAAGAGCGCCGACGTTCATGCACATATCAACGGATTTTGCACCAAGGGAAATCGCTTCTTTCGTTTCGAATTCCTTGACTGCAGGTGTGCCCGAGCCCCAAGCGAAGTTGATTCCCACGGCGGGCAACACGTCGCTGCCGGCGAGGGCTTCTGTCAGTACGGGCAGCCAAAACGGGCTGGAAACGTACATGGCTGCGCAGTTGTACTTTTTTGCTTCCGCCGCACCGTCGAGGACCTTCTGCTCGGTGGTGTCCTTGGGCAATATAGCGTAATCGAATAGCTTGCCCAGGTTTTCGCGGTTCATTTTGGATAGATCTACCATAGAAATTACCTCCTTGATCAGTTGCGAAGATAGTTTGCCCAATGAGCTGCTTTAGAACAGGTTCTGCTGGTTGAAATTATGCTGAAAAATAAAGTGAGAATATGACCGACGCAAATGTTCGGTATTATTTATACTATACATTCCGGTATGACCATATGTCAAGTGCAAGATAGACCCGAAGTTGCTGATTGCCATTGGAATTATGCGCGCTAAAATGGGTGATTTTGTGGACAGCTCGAGCATATTGGGATATTATAGGTTTGCGGTTAAATATGGTATTATTATAAAAAAACGGGAGGAGCTTCTGTTAATGGCAAAGAAGTTCGACAACGCCCTGGTTTATCGGGTGGCAAGGTATTATTACATCGAGAACCTTTCGCAGAACGATATAGCCCAAAGGGAAAACATCTCCCGTTCAAAGGTTTCACGCATACTCGAACGCGCGCGCGCCTCGGGGATAGTAAACATCGAAATTAAGGTTCCGACCAGCTCGTTGGTGGAGGAGCTTGCCAAGCGGCTGCTCGCGGTGCTTCCTGTCAAGCGAATTATCGTCGTTCCCGCGTCTGTTTCCGAATCGACGGATGAGACCGAGGAGCAGCTCATTACGGATGTAGCAAGCGTGGTCGCCGCCCACCTCCCGGGAATGCTGGAGGGTTGCAAGATAATCGGAATCGGCTGGGGGCGCACTGTTTACAACATAACTCCCTACCTGCCTTTTGTCGCACCTGACCCGGAGCGCATCTTTGTGCCCCTAGTGGGGAATATGACCTTTAGGAACCGCTTTTTGCAGACGGGCATCAACGTCAGCCGCTTTGGCGAGCGCTTCGGCGGGCAGACTTATTACCTGAACATATCCAACTTCCGCGGAGCGACGGGGCAGAGATCCGAAGCGGAGACGTACAACATCCAAGAGCTCGAAGAATACTGGGCAAAACTGGATGCCGCGATATTCTCCCTCGGTGCGCCGCCCATGGAGAACGACATCTACCTTAAGAATGAAATGACTATGGACATGTTCACCGAAAACGACATGGATCCCAACAATCGGGGCGAGATGCTCTCTCAGGTGTTTTTTTCGGACGAGCGAGCCAGTTGCCCCATCGGCAAAGAGGGGAGGAGAGTCGTCGCCTTTCCGCTGGAAAAGTTGCGCGAACTGCGATGTACCATGCTTATCGCCGCCGGGGTCAAAAAGGCAAAACCCGTTTATTATGCCTGCAAAAAGGGCTATGCAAATACCCTCGTCATCGACCACTTAATGGCGGAGGAAATACTCAAACTGGCAGAAGAGGACCGCAAGGCGTAGGCGTGTAGTGCAAAAGAGTGCGCGCACCGTTCGAAAATGCGATGGGAAGGCGGAGATAATTGAGGAAGGAGTTACCCCCATATTTACGGTTTGCTCAACCTGGACGCCGTCGTCAACGTGTTGCCCTACCTAATGAATGAAGGCGGCAACTGGATAAAGAATGCTGAACTGCGCGGCATACCGAACAAATGATTCGATGTTTATAACGGCTTTACCGGCAGTTGAAGCCTCAGCAAGCGAAAATCCCCGCCTTAACATGAAGGCGGGGATTTCAGCCTGTCAAAGAAAAGGAGTTTTCACGCAAGCGAGAGCTCCTTTTTCCAT
>CALNBC010000160.1 GCA_937874755.1 uncultured Clostridia bacterium | reverse complement strand
CTCTCGGGGAACAGGGGGGAGTGCTCGAACAGCGGGCCAATTTTGGGAAGGTCGAGGCTTGCAATCTCATCCAGGAACAGCACGCAGTGGGGGTTGCCCATCCCTACGCAGGTTATGCTGTATTTGCCGCCCGCGATTTCGACCTCCTTGCCGATGACGCTTTCGTCCTCGAGCGTGCAGGGTATATCTTCGGGCGCAAGCTGCGGCGCGCCCATATCCACCTCGGCAGCGGTGCAAACGCCGTTTTCTATCGTTAGCTTGAGGGTCTTGATGCCGCTCTTTGTCTCGACGGTCACCACGGGCTTTGCTGCCCTGCCCGAATCGTGCAGGTATTTGCCCACACAGCGCACGCCGTTTCCGCACATCCTTCCTTCACTGCCGTCGGCGTTGAACATGGTCATCTTGCCGTCTGCCACGCCCGACGGACCGATGAGAATTACGCCATCCCCTCCTATGCCGAACCGCCTGTTTGACAAGCGTACGGCGAGGGACGACGGGTTGGGAACTGTTTGCTCGAAGGTGTCGAAGTAAATATAGTCGTTGCCGGAGCCCTGCATTTTTGTGAAGCGAAGTTTCATGATTTCTCCCAACCAATAAAATGTGTAAATGTTCAAACAGATGCCATAAATAATTTAACCCGCGCTGCGGGCCCTATTTTGTTCTTTTTTCAAGTTATTCAACTCTTGAGCTTACACTCTAGGGTATTCTGCGATAAATGCAAAATCACACGCAAAATCAATAAGCAAATATATAACCAATATATTATACCGACCCGCTTTATTGCCGTCAATCCCTCGCGCCCGTGTAAAAAAGGCGAATTAAGCGCTTTCGTCCGTTCGGTTAACAGGGGACAAACCTCAAAAAACTGCCGGTGCGGAAAATTCCGCCCCGACAGCTATTAGATAAGCCTAGCCGCCCAAGTACGCCTTCTTGACCTTTTCGTCGCTGAGCAGGTCTTGCGCGTTGCCGCTCATGGATACGCGTCCCGTCTCCAGGACGTAACCCCTGTCGGCGATGTTGAGCGCCATTTTGGCATTCTGCTCGACCAAAAGTATAGTCATGCCAGACTTGTTTACGTCTGTGATTATGTTGAATATCTCGTGGACGAGTATTGGCGAGAGACCCATGCTCGGTTCGTCCAAAAGGAGCATCTTGGGGGCGGACATCAGCGCCCTTCCGATGGCCAGCATCTGCTGCTCGCCGCCGGAAAGCGTGCCCGCGAGCTGCTTCCTGCGCTCCTTCAGCCTTGGAAGGCGCTCGAAAACCATTTCGTAATCCCGGTTCAAATTCTCCCTGTCCGGCCGGACGTAGGCGCCCATCTCAAGGTTTTCCTGGACCGTCAGGGTGGAGAAGATCCGCCTGCCCTCCGGAACCTGGGCAAGGCCGAGGCGCACGATCTTGGGCGCGTCTATCGCTCGAAGGTCGTGATCCAGAAAGCGGATTTCGCCGCTCTTTGCCCTTATGAGGTTGGAAACAGCTTGCAGTGTGGTGGACTTGCCCGCGCCGTTCGCGCCTATAAGGGTGACTATCTCGCCCTCGTTGACCTCGAAGGAAACGTCTTTTATGGCGTGGATGGAGCCGTAGTAGACTTCAAGGTTTTTTACAGTCAGCATAGGCATTATTCTTCACCCCCCAGATACGCGGCTATCACCTTGGGGTCATTTCTGATCTCTTCGGGCGTGCCCGCGGCGATTATCATGCCGTAATCCAGCACGATTATGCGCTCGCAAATGCCCATGACGAAGCTCATGTCGTGCTCGATGAGCAGTATCGAGACGTTGAATCTGTCCCTAATCAGCTTGATGGTCTCGAGGAGCTCCTGCGTCTCCGTCGGGTTCATGCCCGCGGCAGGTTCGTCCAAAAGAAGCATCTTGGGG
>CALNBC010000159.1 GCA_937874755.1 uncultured Clostridia bacterium | reverse complement strand
AAGCGAAAACCCATCGGCGAAAAAGGCCCGCAGGTCTTTTTTGACGCCCTAGCTAAATCCCGGGGTTATTTTGCGCGTGCTGCGCAAAACTAATATATGGCGGGTTTTTGCGGCACAATAGCGGTCAGAGAATTCTGATTGACAAACTATATTCCGCTTAATATAATAACGAATGGTCGTATTGCGAGGTGTGCTCCTATGACTCTGGATGTTAAATCCATTAGCGGCTATCCGGGTGAATCAATCCCCTTTGATTTTTCCGAAGATTTCAGCAAAATCGCCCCCGATGATACCGAGGTTCTAATGACCGAACCTGTGAGCGTCGTCGGCAGCGTCGAGAATATCGGCGAGGGCGTCTACGAAGTCACCGCAATCGTGAAAGCAAAGTGGCTTACCGAATGCGGGCGGTGCCTTTCTAAGATTGCCGTTCCCGTCAAGACGCGGCTTTGCGAGCGCTTTGCCAAAAACCCCGAAGATGATGACGATTCCTACATCTATTCATCGGAGGATGCGCTCGACCTCAATCTGTTCGTGCGAGACGGTTTGCTGCTCGCCCTGCCATCGCAGGTGATATGCGCTCCGTCCTGCCGGGGATTCTGCCAGATATGCGGGCAGAACCTCAATATAAATCCGCATTGTTCGTGCGAAGGCAAAAGTGCTTCTGACCCGAGGCTGTCTGCGCTGTCCGCACTGATGAACGATGATGACGAGGAGGTGTGAATAATGGCGGTTCCCAAGAGAAAAACTTCCAAGGCTAGGCGCGATACCCGCAGGGCCAGCACGTGGAAACTGTCGGCTCCCGGCATCGTCGAATGCCCGCAGTGCCACAAGATGAAGCTCGCCCATCGCCTGTGCAAAGCTTGCGGCTATTACGACGGCAAGCAGGCTATGAAGGTCGGCGAATAATTCCACAATTTGGGTAAATAAGAAAGCGGCTGAGGTCGCTTTTTTGTTTGCCTGTTTTAGAATTTGGCGTTTCTTCCCCTCGATTGCGAAACAGCTGCACAGCATGTTATAATCTAAAAGTTGTAACTATTAACCAGAGGTGTAAAATGCTGCTTACAAAGCTGGAGCTTTATGGCTTCAAATCTTTTGCCAACAGGGTCGAGATACGCTTCGACAAGGGCGTCACAGCCATAATCGGCCCCAACGGAAGCGGCAAGAGCAATATAGCCGAGGCGATGCGCTGGGTGCTCGGCGAACAGAGCGCGAAGAGCCTTCGCGGCGCAAAGATGGAAGACGTCATCTTCTCGGGCACACAAGTCAAAGGCCAGATGGCGTATTGCGAAGTCCAGCTCACGCTGGACAATTCCGACAAACGCCTCCCCGTCGATTATACCGAAGTGCAGATAACCAGGCGGGTGTACCGCTCGGGCGAGGGCGAATATTTCATAAACCGCTCACCCTGTAGGCTGAAGGACTTGGTCGACCTTTTCAGGGATACGGGCATAGGCAAGGAAGGCTATTCGATAATAGGTCAGGGCAGGGTGGACGAGATACTTTCCTCGCGCGCGGAGGACAGACGCGCCGTATTCGAAGAGGCGGCGGGCATAAGCAAGTTCCGCGCCCGCAAGGACGAAGCCGAAAGAAAGTTGAATTCGACCAGGGCGAACCTCGTTCGCATAGGCGACATAGTGGACGAGCTCGCCGCAAGGTTGGACCCGCTTTGCGAACAGAGCGAAACCGCAAAGCAATACTTAAAGCTGCGCGAAGAGCTCAAGGGGATAGAGCTCAACGCCTTTTTGCATCAGTACGACAGAGCGAAAGCCAAGATAGCCGCCCAAATAGAAGCCATCGCCGACCTCTCCAAAAAAGAGGAAGAACTTCTCGCCAAAGCGGCGGAGTTTTCCGCCTCTGCAACCGCCGAAAACGAAGCC
>CALNBC010000158.1 GCA_937874755.1 uncultured Clostridia bacterium | reverse complement strand
ACCGGCGCGACAGGACCCAGCGGTGCTTCGGGCGCAGCAGGCGCAACTGGTGCAAGCGGCGCAACTGGCGCCACCGGCGCGACGGGACCCAGCGGTGCTTCCGGCGCAGCAGGCGCAACTGGCGCCACTGGTGCCACCGGCGCAACGGGACCTAGCGGTGCTTCGGGCGCAGCAGGCGCCACTGGTGCAACCGGCGCAACCGGCGCAACGGGGCCTAGCGGTGCTTCGGGCGCAGCAGGCGCGACCGGACCCAGCGGTGCTTCGGGCGCAGCAGGCGCAACTGGTGCAACCGGCGCAACAGGACCTAGCGGTGCTTCCGGTCCGGGAGTTGGCTGTGCGTGCATTGCCCAGATGAGAAACATAATCGACCAGATAATCACAACGTTCCCCACGTCGAACTTAGGTCTAAACCTGGAAAACGGCGGTACAGCGAGCGGCAGACCGCTGAGCGTTACACAGGACTCGATATTCAACCTGACAAATGCATCCGGTGCGATAACCGACAGGGTAAGTATTTGCAAGATAGCTTTCATAACGCTATCAGGCACCAATACCTTCACCGGATTTACCTTCCTGCCTCCGCCGAGCCCTCTGCCCACTGGCTGCGAGGCACAATGCGAGCAAGGCGCTCGGAACACACTGCAAAGCTTCGTTGGATCCGGCACGAACGTTACCGTGCGTGCAGGCGGCGGGTCTACCGGAAACCAGGCAGTCACTAGCACCGCATTTGGCGTCGCTATTCTAAATAATAGCATCGCCGTATCCACCTGCCAGGTCGAGAACATATCCTAGCGAATGCGATGCAACGGGATGCGGTGCAACGTATCCCGTTGCTCTTTAATAAAGGGGAGAGGTAGCACAATGTCAAAATTGAGGTTTCATTTTTTGGGGCTTGCCCATTTGGAGACGCACAAGGACAATTCATCCTGCGCTTACACCCAGAAAATCATCAAGCTTGCCAAAATGATAAAGAAATACGGGCACACCGTCTATTTTTACGGCGTCGAAGGGTCTCAGGTCGAGTGCGACGAGTTCGTCCAAGTATCGACGCAAGAGGACCTTCGCCGCTCTTACGGTGACTACGACAGGTCAAAGCATTTTTTCAAACAGGATCCGAACGATTGGGCGCACCAAACATTCAACAAAAACGCAATAGAAGGAATACTCGAGCGCAAACAGGAGCGCGATATGCTCCTATGCCCCATGGGAGTTTACCAAAAATCCATCGCCGACGCGGTGGGGCTGCTCACTGTCGAGCCGGGAATAGGCTATTCGGGTGTTTTTTCCGACCATAGGGTGTTCGAGTCCTATGCCTGGATGCACTATATTTACGGACTACTCAGGATAGACGACGGGGTATGGTACGATGCGGTGATACCCAACTATTTCGACTTGGCGGATTTCCCGTTCAACCCTCACAAGCAGGATTACCTACTGTACTTCGGCAGGATAATAAACCGAAAGGGTGTGCAGGTCGCCTCGGACGTCGCTAAGAAGACCGGCAACCAGCTTTACATAGTCGGTCAAGGCTCCCTTAATAATCCCAACGAGGGTATCTATTTGGGCGACGAGAAGCACATCGTATACCACCCGGCAGTCGGTCCTTCGGAGCGGGCAGAGCTTTTGAGCAACGCAAAGGCAGTGCTGATGCCGACTTATTACCTCGAACCTTTCGGTGGGGTAAACGTAGAAGCGCAGCTTTGCGGCACGCCCGTCATCACTTCGGATTGGGGCGCGTTCCCCGAGACGGTGCTGCACGGCGTGACGGGTTATCGCTGCAGAACATTTGAGGAGTTTTGCTGGGCGGTGAACAACATATCGCGCATAAAGCCCAAGGCGTGCAGGAAGTGGGCACAAGACAACTACTCCATGGAGCGCGTGGGCAAAATGTACGAGGAATATTTCCAAAGGTTGAACAGGCTGTTTGACAGCGGCTGGTATGAGCCCAACGATAAGCGCGACGAGCTAGCCTGGTTGGAGCGCTACTATCCGCAAAGGTCGATATTCAGACAGACTTAGCCACGCATACGGACAAGAAAAACGGCGCAGCTTCATTCGGCTGTGCCGTTTATTGTTATTTATTGAGCCGGCTGGGAGCCTTTTTGCAGGGTGATGTGCCTTTAATCCTTGACTCGCCTTGCTTGGACTATGAAGCGGGAATCGTCGTATTCGTAGGTGCAGGTCGAAAGCGTGAGCACTTGGTCGTTCGCCCCGACCGTCACGTCGTTCTCAAATTTGCTGAACGACTTTAACTCCGCGAAGTAATCGACAAAATCCTCATCGCTCTTGAACTTGGTGCGAATGAAGTTAATGTCCGCCAGCACGACATCGGCGGCGAATATCTCGTATTCGTACTTCTCGCCCTTGTAATAGAAGGAGATAACGGGATTCTGGTTGAAGAAATCCTTGTACTTGTAGCTGTTGAGGTCGTGGAACATGGTGCCGTTGCGCATGTTGTGCCCGTAGACGATGACGTGACGGGCATTCTCAAAATCCGAATTGCGGTAGTCCATGAATACCGCGCCGGACTTGGACTTTTCTTTTTTGTAGTTGTAGTGCAGGTAGTACTCGTTATCCTCCGCTATTACCACAGGGTATTCGATGATGGTGTTCGGCACGGAAACCCAGCCCACGACATCGCTGTTCTCTGCGGCATAAGATTGGTAATCACGCTCGTAGTTCAGCTTTTCGGCCTGACCTTTATCGTCGACATCGGGTATGCCGTCCGGCACGGCGACGTCCGCCAAGGGGTCGTCACTCGCAAAGGGCGTGGTTACCGGAACGGCGGTGGCGTTTTCGGGAAGGTTAGGTGCGTCAATATAGTCACCGCTCAAGTCGCCTGCGGCGCCGCCGGCACAACCAGCAAGTGTGAGCGCGGCGACAAGCAACGCAAGCATTATGTGTAAATAGCGTTTTTTCATATACATTATCCCTTTCGTAGTGCTTTACTGATTATAGCCCGAAAAAAAAACGTTATCAAGAATATACATAGATTGTTTACTATTCAACGCCCAACGCGATTCCACTTTTTACCGAGCGCCCGTGCGCCTATTTAACCTGTTTTTTACCCTCGAGCGCGCGCTCCTTGCTCCCTTCTCGCAAAACAATGGCGCGGGATTATTTCCCGCGCCGAGGCTGTTTCGGTTATTGCATGCTTTGCTGTTGGTTGGGGTGATTTTGCAGCTTTGCGAAGCGGAAGGTTATCGTAGTTCCCTTGCCGACTTCGCTGCTGAGCTCTATGCTGCCGCGGTGTACGAGCACGATATGCTTGGCTATTGCCAGTCCTAACCCCGTGCCGCCGGTCTTTTTGGAGCGCGACCTGTCCACCCTGTAAAAACGCTCGAAAATGCGCTCCTGGGCTTGCTTTGGGATGCCGATACCGCTGTCCGCAACGGTTAAGGTCAAAGTCTCTCCCTCGCCGACGGCATTGATGCTGACGGTTCCACCCTGCTTATTGTATTTGATAGCGTTGTCTATCAGATTATACAAAAGTTCGTACATCTGGGAGCGGTTCGCCCGCATAAAGGCGTTTTCCGCGGATACGCGGAAGGTAACGCCGTTTGCTTGTGCCTTGGGGGTGATGGATTCCACCGTTACGGCGATTACCTCCGAAAGATCGACCTCCTCGAATAACTCCTGCCCTGCGCCCTCGTCTAGCCGAGAAATCATGAGTATGTCTTCTATCAGCGCTATCAGGCGGCCGGTCTCGTCCTTGATATGGCCGTAGAAAGAACGCTTGTCCTCATCCTTGACCATTCCGTTGTACAGCATTTCGGCATGACCATATATGGTGGTAAGGGGGGTCTTTAGCTCGTGGGATACGTTTGCGGAGAACTCTCGCCGCAAAGTCTCGGCCTTGACCGCCTCGGTGACATCCATGAACAGTATTATTGCGCCGCCGCTCAAAACGGGGCTGAAAAGGGCGTGATAGGTTCTGTCGTCGCGCTGGAGGTTCATTTCTTCCCGATTGCCCGCGAGCGCGCTGCGAAGGTGCTCTAAAATGTCCGCATTCCGAAAGAGCTCGAGTATGTTTTTGCCCGAAGTGGGGAAGGGCACATCAAAAAACGCCGCCGCGCACTTGTTCACTGTCAGCACGACCCCACCGTCCCCCACGAGTATTATACCTTCGCTCATATTGTCTAGTATGGCTTCGACGGTGCCCTTCCTCGAACTGATTTCGTTCAGCTCCCGCCTTAGCTTTTTGCGTCGCTCGGCGAATTTTGCAGCGAAGGGCTCCAGCTCCTCGTAGGGGGGAACAACTGTACTTGCGTTCATGTCCACGTTGTTGATGGGCTCAAGCAGGTGCTTGGTCAGCTTTTTTGAAAGAAAGTACTCCGCGACGAGTAGGGCGGCTCCCAGCAGCAATAGAGCGGGCAGCGCTTCAAAAAACATGCCTAGCGCGGTTTTGACCGCCTTCGACACCCTGAAAACGCTGCCGTCCGCCATACTCACCGCGTAATAATGGGTTACCTCGCTGCGGGTTTCGGAGTAGCGGTCGCTCTCGCCCACGCCGCTTGCCAAAGCGCTGATTACTTCCTCGCGGTCCGCGTGGTTCTCCATGTTTGCGGCGGGGGGGATGCTGTCAAACGTCACAGTGCCGTCTTGGGCGATTAGGGTGATGCGAATGTCTTTTCGCTTTGAGCGCAAAAAAACATCCGCGGTGTCCTGGGACGTTTCTTCCCTGAACACATCTGCGATGTTTTTAAGCTCGATTCTGGTATCTGCCGAGTATTTCCCGTAAAAAATCAAGCAGAGGGCTACCGATGTGAGGAGAAAGCAGAATACCGTCAGCACGCACATGCTGATGAAGACTTGCTTTTTCAACCGTCACCCCCCTAACTTGTAGCCAACGTTGCGCACAGTCTTAATGAGCTTGCCGCTATCGCCCAGCTTCTGGCGCAGGGATTTTATGTGCATGTCCACCGTGCGGCTCTCGCCGTTGTAGTCGAATCCCCAGACCTGCTCCAAGAGCTTGTCCCTCGAGAGGGCGATCCCCTCGTTCGCCATGAGGCAGCGCAACAGTTCAAACTCCTTGAAGGTGAGTTCTACGTCATTTTCATCCGCCCGCACGGTGCGTTTGTCCTCGTGCAGCGTAATGTCTCCCACTTGAAGTGTTGTCACCTTTTGGGGTTCCGCTCCGCAACGGCGAAGCACCGCTTTGATGCGCGAGAGCGCCTCCATCACCGAAAAGGGTTTGGTGATATAATCGTCCGCGCCCATGTCCAACCCTTTGATGCGGTCGTATTCTGCGCCCTTGGCCGTCAGCATTATTACGGGCAGCTTAGCGGTCTTGTCGGACTGCTTCAGCCTTTTGAGTATGGATATGCCGTCTTCACCCGGCAACAATATGTCCAGAAGAACCAGGGAGGGCATCTCTTTTTTTAATTCCTCCCAGAACGCTTCGCCGTCTTCGAAGCCCAAAGCGTCGAATCCCCCCATGGACAGCGCGTAGTATACCATCTTGCGGATGTTGTCGTCGTCCTCGACAATGTAAATTTTTTGCAAAGCGTCACCTCCCAATTGCAGTCCTCATCAGAGCACACGCTTGTTCTTGTGCTCGCCGGTTATCGAGAAGATGACCCATTCCGCGAGGTTGACGGCGTGGTCGCCGATGCGCTCGTAGTACTTTGCAATCTGAAGCAGGTCGAACGCCTGCTCTCCGTTTTCCACATTGTCGTGTATGAGGTTTATCAAATCCTTCTTGACGGCAGTATACAAAGCGTCGACCTCGTCGTCCTGGGCGATGACCCAATCGGCGAGTTCTCTATCCTTCTTGACGAAAGCGTCGATAGCGCCGGTCACCATTTTTATGGTCACCTTGGACATCTGCTGGATGTGTTCCTGCTTTGCGATTATCTGATGCTCATTGGCGAGGTAAAGGCATATTTCTGAAATATCCGCCGCCTGGTCGCCAATCCGCTCCATGTCGGTAATCATCTTGAGCGCCGTAGAAATCTGGCGAAGGTCCTTCGCTACAGGCTGCTGCTGCAACAGGAGTTTGAGGCAAAGGCCCTCTATTTCCTTTTCCATCTGGTCGATGGCTTCATCGCCTTCCATTACGCGCCTGGCAATCTCGGCATCCTGCTCCAGTAGTGCCTGGGAAGCTTGGGAAATTGCCCGCTCTACCAGCGCGCCCATTTCTATCATGCTGTTGTTTAGGGTAGTAAGTAAATCATCGAACCGACTGCGCATTAACCGAACCTCCCCGTGATGTAATCTTCAGTGCGTTTGTCTTTTGGCATTGCGAACAAGTCTTCTGTTTTGCCGTACTCTATAACCTCGCCCAAGAGAAAGAATGCGGTGTTGTCGCTTATCCGCGTTGCCTGCTGCATATTGTGGGTAACGATGATTATACTGTATTTTTCTTTGAGAGTCAGCAACAATTCTTCGATTTTTCCGGTCGAAATCGGGTCTAGGGCGCTCGTCGGCTCGTCCAGCAGCAACACTTCGGGGTTGACAGCCAAAGCCCTTGCGATGCACAGCCTCTGCTGCTGACCGCCCGAAAGCCCCAGCGCCGATTTGTGCAATCTGTCCTTCACCTCGTCCCAAATAGCCGCTTTTTGGAGCGACTCCTCGACGATTTGGTTCAGCTGCGCTTTTGAGCGGGTGCCGTGGGTCCTCGGTCCAAAAGCGATATTGTCGTACACGCTCATGGGGAACGGATTGGGCTTCTGGAAGACCATTCCCACGCGCTTGCGCAGCACGTTTACGTCCATATTGCCGTAAATATCCTCGCCGAATAGCTTGATCTCGCCGGTGATTTTGCATCCCTCGATGAGGTCGTTCATCCGGTTGAGCGTCTTTATGAGGGTGGACTTGCCGCAACCCGAAGGACCAATATACGCGGTGATTCCGCCCTCCTCAATATTCATGTTGATGTTTTTTAGAGCCTGGAATTCGCCGTAAAACAAATCTAACCCTTTTATTTCAAAGCAATAACTCATCCCTGTGCTTTTCCTCCGAATCGCCCAGCCAACTTAGTGGAAGCCAGGTTGATTAGTATGACGACTATGAGCAGCACCACAGCTGTGGCGTAAGCTTCGTTGGTGTGCAGTCCCTCGCTGGAGAGGGCGTACATGTGCACCGCGAGCGTGCGGGCGGACTGCATGGGGCTGACCGGAATCTGCGCTACGGTGCCCGCCGTATAAATGAGCGCCGCCGTTTCGCCGACTATGCGCCCCACCGCAAGTATGATGCCCGAGAGGATGCCCGGGGTAGCCGTCGGAAGCACTATTTTGGCGACGGTGCGCAACTTGCCCGCGCCCAGGCCGAAGGAGCCTTCACGGAAACTGTCCGGCACTGCCCTTAGCGCTTCTTCGCTAGAGCGTATGATGAGGGGGAGTATCATGATGGACATGGTAAATGCGCCCGCCAGCACCGAATACCCCCAACCCAGATACGTTACAAAGAACAGCAAGCCGAAAAGACCGTATACTATGGAGGGTATGCCCGAGAGCGTCTCGGTGGTCATGCGAATCAGCGTAACCGCTTTGTTGCCGCGCTTGGCGTATTCCACGAGGTAGATGGCGGCACAAACCCCCAACGGCACAGCGATTATGAGGGCGATTATCGTCATTATGATGGTGGTGATTATCGCCGGCAGCATGGATACGTTCTCGCTGTTGTACTCGAGGGCAAAAAGCGAGGGCTTGAGGTGGGGGAGCCCCTTTATCAGTATGAAGCCTATTATGTATAGCAGTATTCCGATGGTCAAGATGGCGCCTATCCAAGTGATAGCCGCCATCGCACCTTCTGAGCGCTTGTTCCTCATATCTTTTCCTTTCTCTTTATAGCGGAAAAGCTAAGGTTGATAATAAGTATGAACACGAACAGCACAACGCCCGTGGCGATGAGTGCGTCCCAGTGCAGGTCCGCCGCGTAGCCCATTTCGAGAACTATGTTGGCGGTCAGCGTCCTCACTCCTTTGAAGAGCGATACCGGCATGCGCGCCTGGTTGCCCGCGACCATGATGACTGCCATAGTCTCGCCGATTGCGCGGCCTATGCCCAGTATTACCGCGGCGAGTACTCCTGATTTTGCGGCGGGCAGCACGACCTTAAAAACGCTGCGGTAATGCCCCGCGCCGAGGGCGAGCGCGCCTTCGTAGTAACTTTCGGGCACCGCGCGAAGGGCGCTTTCCGCAAGTCCGATGATGGTAGGGAGTATCATAATGCCAAGCAGTATGCTGGCGGACATTATGCTGTTTCCGAAAATGGGCACAATCGCCGCCATGCCAAAGAATCCGTATACAATGGAGAGATCGGAAGAGCACACGTCT
>CALNBC010000157.1 GCA_937874755.1 uncultured Clostridia bacterium | reverse complement strand
GGTATGTATACGATGAGAATATGCGCAGCAGCGCGCTGGGTTGGTAAGTGGGCACTATCCATATTCCCTTTTTGTTTATAAAGGCGCCCCTGTCCCGCTTTATGCGCACATTCTCATCGTATACATACCTCGCCGCTGTCGCCCCGAGGCACACGATTATTTTGGGGGAAAGGAGCAGGAACTGCGCCCGAAGGTAAGGCAGGCAAGCAATCGCCTCGCTTTGCTCGGGGGTGCGGTTGTTCGGTGGACGGCACTTGACGATGTTCGCAATATACACATCCTCGCGAGAAAGGTCAATAGCGGCTATCATCTTGTTTAGCAGTTGCCCGGCTTTGCCCACGAAGGGTCGCCCCGATTCGTCCTCGTCCCTGCCCGGGCCTTCGCCCACGAACATTATTCCGCTTCTTGGGGAGCCTTCGCCCGGCACTGCGTTTTGCCTCGCAGCGCAGAGCCTGCACCGCGCACAGCTGTTTATCGAGGCGAAAAGCGCTTCCCAAGTCAGTTCCAAAGCTGCTCCTTATTCGTTATGGATATGTGTCATTGCTTTACTATACACCAATTCAAGCAAAATCGGCAACACTTCTTAACCTTCCCCCATACTGCGCCCGCAGGTTGCCGGGCTTGGGGCTTTTCGCGTTCATTCCACCTATTATTTGCGCCCATAGCAGACTAATAAACACCGCATACGCAAAAAGGCGAAGCGTGAAGCGCTTCGCCCTTGTTTTAGATTTGTTACTTATTTTACTGTAACCTTGAAGCGGGTTGTGTATTCCTCGCCGTCGCCGTCAATATAGGAGGCGTAGATGTAGCAGGTGCCCTTCGCTTTGATTCTGACGTAGCCGTTTGCGTCAACGGTGGCGACAGAGGTCTTGCTGGAGGACCATTCAACGTCCTTATGCTTGAGCTTTTCGCCGTTGAAGGTTATGACACTCGACTTGACGCGGAAGCGGGTGTTCTTCTGGGTGGCTAGCTTGCGGGTGACGGAGGACAGACCAATCTTCAGCCCTTCGACCTCTTCGGGTTCGCCTGCATCATTGAGCACAAACAGGTACTTTCCGATGACCTGTACGTTGTTGCAGTAGACCTCGAGGGTGGTAACACCCGTCGAGAGAGCGGTAATAAGGCCTGCGGAGGAGACAGTTGCGACCTTGGGGTCTTTTATCTTGTAGGTCATGAGGGGGGCGGTGACGGGCACGCCGCCCAACATGGCAGAGGTAATCTGCTGGGTGGAGCCGGGGGACATAACCGCTAGGTTATTGGAGTTTTCGACGGATTCGATTATCGTGTAGCCGTTCACGAGGGTCAGGAAGCCATAGCCGCCGGTGGGAGGCGGTGTAACGGAGGAACCGGTGCCCTTCTTGATGCCTGCGACTATATCGTAGGTGAGTAGCGCGGGGGTGAAGGTGACGGTTCTGGGGGCAGCGTCTGCCATGTAGCGCACCATGCCCACAGAGCGACCTACGGGAGCGGTGAACGTGCGACCCAGGTTGGTGAAGGAGTCCAGCGTTCCGATGGAGGAGCCGCTGATGGAAACGCCGCCGTTGTCGCGGTCGAGATAGAAGTAGTTGACCTTGCCGCAGTATGCCTTGACGCCGCCAGTTATTGCGGTCGAGCCGCTGTAGGGGTAGACGGTGCCTGCCGTGGAGTCAATCGTTGCTGTTTTGGAACTGCCGTTTGCGCCGTAAACCACCAGGCTAGCCTTGATGGCGGTACCATCTGTAGCAAACGGAACAGTGTTGAGGGTGATGGTCGCCACAGAGCCGTAGGAACTGGTGGCAATGCCGCCCGCTATGCCTGCTGTGCCGTCCAAAGTCCAGTTATAGCGAAGCTGGCTGGGGGAAACTACAGTGGAACCGTTCTTCACAACCGCGGTGAGGGTAACCCTCTCGCCGGTGAACACGTTGGGGTACTGGGTGGTCAGCCGCATAGAGAGTTCGATGGAGGCGGTGGAAACGTCTACCAGAGCCGCGCCGCCCGATGAAGAAACGGTTACGTTGTAAACCTTGACCACCGCACCCGATGCGTTGACGACGTTGACTATGGTGCTGCCGTTGGCGATGCCAATTACAGTTGCGTCAAGCGTTCCGGCTACGTTTGTAGTTTCCGTATAATGCGGACCGGATACCTGCACGATGGCGGTATTATAGTCGCGCTTGACGGTCTCGTTCGCGGCGAGGTCGATGGGAAAGCTGTACCCCGCGCCGCTGGTGACTGGGGCGATGTTATAGTAGTAGTCGGTCGCCGCCGCTGCAGTGGCGGGCATCAAGCCGACCAACACACCGGTCAGCATAACTAGGGCGAGGATTATTGCTGCGCGTTTTTTCATAGGGGGACTCCTCCTTAAAGAACGGTACTTTGTAAAAATGCACTTCTATTCATTTGTATTATACAGCCAATTAGTGCAATTCTCAACAATCTTTTAAGTTTTTACCATTAGTTCACAGTTTTGCAAATCTTGTATAATATTCTTAATTCGGTTTGATTTTGCAATTTTCGGAAAAAATATGTATAATGTATTTTGGCAGGATAGATGTAAAATTTGGCTTTAACTTGCATTATTACTCAATCTGCCAAGAATAACCGCACGCTAAGGGCATATACCGCGCACTGCGCATAGCGCCACCTTAGCCAAGCAATCCTATATACAGCGAAATACTCGGAATACAGCGAATTTTCCGCCGCAACGCCCTGGTTTTTGCGGCAAACATAAAGGAGCAACCCATGAGCAAACCACTGGTGGCCGTAGTCGGTCGCCCGAATGTGGGGAAGTCCACACTTTTCAACAAAATAGCGGGCAAGCGCATCGCCATTGTGGAGGATACCCCCGGCGTCACCCGCGACCGAATATACGCCGATGCCGAATGGCTGAACCACGAGTTCACACTCGTCGATACCGGCGGCATAGAGCCCTTCAGCGAGGACGTAATAATCGCCCAGATGCGCCGCCAGGCGGAGCTCGCCATGGAAACGGCAGACGTTATACTCTTCCTTTGCGACGCCAGAGAAGGCATCACCCCCGCCGACCACGACGTTGCCCAGATGCTGCGCCACACAAAAAAGCCCGTTGTGCTAGCGGTCAACAAGATAGACCACCCCAACCTCGAGGGCAATCTATACGACTTTTACGCCCTCGGCATGGGCGAGCCCTTTTCTATTTCATCAGGGCAAGGCTTAGGCATAGGCGACCTGCTGGACGAAATCGTCTCTCACTTCCCAGAGCACGACCCCAAGGAGGAAGAAGAAGGCGTCATCCAAATCGCTGTGCTGGGCAAGCCGAACGTTGGCAAGAGCTCCCTAGTGAACGCGCTACTCGGCGAGGAGCGCACCATCGTGTCCGACATTGCGGGCACCACCAGGGATTCGATAGATTCTATGCTGACCTTTGAGGACAGGAATTACTGCATAATTGACACCGCCGGCATCCGCCGCAAGCGCTCCGTAGAGGACGAGTCCATCGAGCGGTACAGCGTCATACGCGCCTTCGCCTCTGTCAGAAGGAGCGACGTTTGCCTTATAGTGATTGACGCGACCGAGGGAATGAGCGAGCAGGCGGTCAAAATCGCGGGTTACTGCCACGAGGAGGGCAAGCCTAGCATCATACTCATCAACAAGTGGGATTTGATTGAGAAGGACACACACACTATGGATGCCTTCAAGAAGGACATCGCCCGGGATTTAGCCTTCATGAGCTATGTTCCCCAGCTGTATATATCCGCAAAGACCGGGCAGAGGCTAAACAAGATACTCGACCTTGTGGATTTGGTCTACTCGCAATCCATGATAAGGGTTCCTACCGGCAGGCTGAACGACGTCATAAACGAGGCTATCACAATTACAGAGCCCCCGAGCGACAAGGGGCGCAGGCTGAAGATTTATTACGCGACGCAGGTTTCTGTGCAACCGCCCACGTTTGTGCTATTCGTTAACGACTCGGAGCTAATGCACTTTTCATACAAGCGCTACCTCGAAAACTACATACGCAAAAGCTTTGGATTGACTGGTACGCCACTACGCATTATAGTTAGAAAAAAGGAAAAGGAATCTGAGAAATAAAAGCACAGGAGGTTCAACATGGCTTTTAAGATTATAGTATGCGCCGTCCTCGCCTACTTCATAGGCACCATACAAACGGCAATAATACTTAGTAAAAGCGTCAAAAAGCAGGATATCCGCAACTTCGGCTCGGGTAACGCAGGCTCCACAAACATGGTACGCACCTTCGGCTGGGGTCTGGGAGCGCTGACCTTCCTTGGCGACCTAGTCAAGGGCGCGCTAGCCACTCTGATTTGCGGCTGGATAGCCGGCGATTGGGGCATATTCGTTGGCGGTCTGTTCTGCATCATGGGGCATGTCTGGCCAGTGCAGTACGGGTTTAAGGGCGGCAAGGGCGTAGCTTCGACCTTCGGCGTAATGCTCGCGGTCAACCCGCTGGTAGCCATCATCACCTTTGCGGCGTGCTTAATCGTAGCGCTCATAACAAGGTTCGTATCTATCGCCTCGCTGCTCGGAGTCGTCGCCTTCTTTATCGCAAGCTTGTTCATGGGACGCATCGCCATAGTGCTGCTGTTCCTCGCGCTGATGCTGCTCATATTCTTCACCCACAGGGAAAACATCGCAAGGCTGTTCAAAGGCACCGAGAATCCCTTCTTCGGCAAGTCCAAGGGTAGTGCAAACGGCAACGGCAATGCCCAGCAAACGGGCAGAAATCTTAAGTAAGGCAAGCAAGTTTTAGGTGCGCAGAGTCGCTGAACGAACTTCCATCAACTAAGGAAGGGAGCTCCAATTCTGCGCATTTTATTTGCAGCTGAATAGCACAAGCCCCGCCAATCACCTGCGGGGCTTATTTATCGAATTGCAGTTGCACTATTATAAGGGTATATGCAATTTTAGCAACTTTGCGGTGTGCACATCAATTGTTCAACTATTGCACTTAACTATTGCACGAATGTGGCAACATCGGGCTTGGCAGCGCCTTTATTCGCAGCGCTTGCATAACGTGGGCTCAGCACCCTAAGGACTCGCTTTTCTATGACATCCCTCGCGTGGAAGTAGGCGCAGACCTCGTCTACCGACCTGTCGTTTTCTTTGAGCCAGACATAGAGTTCGTCGTCTACCAC
>CALNBC010000156.1 GCA_937874755.1 uncultured Clostridia bacterium | reverse complement strand
GGCAAGGGAGCTGATAAGTCCGATGTTCGGTCCTTCGGGAGTCTCTATGGGGCACATGCGGCCGTAGTGGGAAAAGTGAACGTCCCGAACGTCGAACCCGGCGCGCTCGCGGGAGAGTCCGCCCGGTCCGAGGGCGGAGAGGCGGCGCTTGTGGGTCAGCTCGGCGAGGGGGTTGCTCTGGTCCATGAACTGGGAAAGCTGGGATGAACCGAAGAACTCCTTGATTGCCGCTGTGACGGGTCGCACGTTGATGAGGTTCTGGGGGGTGGCCGTCTCCGCGTCTTGAATCTGCATGCGCTCGCGCACGACGCGCTCCAGCCTGTTAAGCCCAACGCGAATCTGGCTCTGGAGCAGTTCGCCCACGGAGCGGATGCGGCGGTTGCCCAAGTGGTCGATATTGTCTGTATGCCCTACGCCGTAGGGAAGCTGAAGAATATAGTTTACGGAGGCGATAATGTCGTCCCTGTGCAGCCTTCTGGGTATAAGTTCGTTTACGTTTTCCCTGAGCACTTGCCTAAGGGTCACTTCGTCCGCGTCGGCGTTTTCGTCGAGTATGCGGCGCAGGGTCGGGTAATGAACCTTTTCGTTCAACCCAACCTCTTCGGGGTCGAAGCTGAGGTAGCCCTTGGGGTCTACGAAATTGTTGCCGAGTACCTTGAGTATGCGGTCGTCCTGGCGTATGGAAACGCTTTCTACGCCTGCGTTTTGAATCTTGTTTGACTGCTCACGGCTGATGAGCTCACCCTCTGCGGCGAGCAATTCGCCTGTTTCGGGGTCTATGACGGGCTCCGCCACCAGCTTGCCGCTTATGCGGCTCGCAAGGGAGAGTTTTTTGTTGAACTTGTAGCGTCCCACCCGGGCTATGTCGTACCTTCTGGGGTCGAAGTAAAGGGAATTCAGCAGGTTGCGGGCGGATTCCTCGGTCGGAGGTTCGCCGGGGCGAAGCTGCTTATAGATGGCAATCAACCCGTCCGCGACGCTGTTCGCCTTGTCGTCCTTGCCTAAAGTAGCTATAAGGCGCTCGTCTTCGCCGAACTTTTCAATTATCTCTTCGTTGGTGCCAAGTCCTATTGCGCGAAGGAGCAGAGTAATCGGAATCTTGCGGGTGCGGTCGATGCGTACGTAAAGTATGTCGTTCGAATCGGTCTCGTATTCCATCCAGGCGCCGCGGTTGGGGATAATCTGGGTGGAAAAGAGCTCGCGCCCTGTCTTGTCCTTCTTCATATCGTAATACACGCCCGGCGAGCGCATAAGCTGGGAAACGACGACGCGCTCGGCGCCGTTGTATACGAAGGTTCCCGAGTCCGTCATAATTGGGAAATCACCCAAAAATACCTCGGACTCCTTTACCTCGCCGGTCTCGGTGTTCAAAAGGCGGACTGTGACTTTCAGCGGCGCGGAATAATTCTGGTCCAGCTCCTTGCATTCCTCAACCGTGAATTTCGGCGGAGTGGAAATGTCGTAATCGACGAACTCCAGCACCAGTTTTTCCGCATAGTCGGTAATCGGGAACACGTCGTCCAGCGCTTCCCGAAGATCCTCGTTGAGGAATCGCGCGTACGAATTTTTCTGGATTTCGATGAGGTCGGGCATCTCGAGCACTTCTTCAATGTGCGAGAAGCTCCACCTCGTCCTTTTGCCCATTTGCACAGGATGAACGTTTGCATCAACCAATTCAGTTACACTCCTTAGTCTGTCGATATACGTTAAACTCGCAAAACAACCCTCAAGGACAAAATAAACCGCCTCACGGTGTGAATTCTCTGTAAAAAAATCCAAAAAATCCCCGCAGACGATTTGAGTGCTCCCGGCTAAAACGGTTCGCTACCCTATGCTTGGAAATGCCGCTTCGCGACAGAAAACCGTCAATATTGCGATTGACCCCTGCATGGCTTCGTACTAGGGGCATATTATGGCATAATATCGCACATTAATAGCAGTTTAGAAGTTTATCACAGAGTTACCAGCTTGTCAACGGCATTCCCCATTTTTTATCTTAGTTTTTTAGTTTTATCTGTTTTCACAAAGCGCATAGGAAAGTGTTGCCATATTTTGCGCCGCTCAAACCAATCTGAAGAATAAGGGATGGCACGATTGGTAATTTACTATATATTAACATTTTGTTCATTGGAATAATAACGTATATCATTTACAATTCAAATGTAACTATATTACACAACAAGTCACACAACAACTAAAAAGGAGGCCGCTATGAAACGGAAAATTTCTCTTCTCTCGTTGCTGTTGGTATGCTGCTTTCTCTTTTTAACTATCTCTCCCGCCGACGGCATCGCGTCCACTTAGCCGGATACCACCCCTGCTTATTGGGACAACATCGAAGGCTCTTTGGATGCGTACTTCAAAATGCTCGACGAGATCGCGCCCGCCCAGCAAAACTACCCCGACTCTTACGGCGGTGCATATATCGACCGCGACGGACGTTTGCATATTCAAATTGTTGAAAGCGCAAAGGATACTGCTGATTACGTTCCGGATGTTGCAATCGTCGGGTATGTCAAGTATTCCTTGAATGAGTTGCGCGATACCTTGGACGCATTGTTCAACACCTATCAAGCAAATCAGGCATTCTTCGATACACAGAACGTTAATGGATTTTATATCAGAGAAAAGCAAAACTGCGTTTTTGTGGAACTAGTCAAAACCGAGAAATCGGTCGACCAAGCGTATGAACTACGAATCAGCAACGCTTTTGGTGGTTCCGACCTTGTCAAGTTCACATATACCAGCGCATTCTGTGAAGAAAGTATTGCCCCGGGAGACTTTGCCGATGGCAATGTACTCAACGGCACTGTTGGCTTTCCAGCCGAGAGTTATGTCTCAAGCGAAAAAGGTTTTGTAACTGCCGCTCATCTTACTTCTGGTGTAGGCGCACCGGTGATCGTCAACAGCATATCCGGCACGGTCACCCAAAGGCAATTAGGTGGAAGTTTAGATGCGTGTTTTGTTGCCATACCAAACGCTACCGCTCATCTCACAAGTAGCTTCAACTTAGACGGAAACACCGGCAAGCTAATCGCCGCTAGCTATTACGACTATCCAGAAGATACAGTTGTCCAGAAAGCTGGCAATATAACGCACTTAAAAACTGGCAAAATAATCAGCACTAACTATCCATCAATTTCGAGCGAGGGCGACCCGACGCTCTCTCCGCTTTATCGCATTGAATTCGGGCCTAGCGGCACCGCCCCAGGTGATAGCGGTGCCGCAGTCTTTGTTCCGTTAGGAGGCTCAATAAAGATATTGATTGGCATACATGTCAGAGCAAACACGGAACGCACTCTGTCGGCCACCTGTAAGTATTCCTATATACGAGATGCCTTTTCAGTCAATTTGTATGTCGATTAAAACGCAAAAGGAGGTTCTTTCTTGAACGTAAAAAGAGCAGCTTGCCTCGCCCTCGCCTCACTATTGCTCCTTGCCGCCGCACCCGTTTTCGCCACTCCGACGGATTTTGACTATTCCTATGCCGCTGCCTTCCCGCCCGGGCATTATGGCGGAGTGTATCTGGACAAAGACGGTACGTTGATCACCGTCATCGTGGAAAAATACAAGCACCTGTACGACCAATATCCCCCGGAGGTAAAGATTCGCTTCGGCAAATACTCCCTGCAAGAGCTGAACGCCTTGATGAACCAGCTAATCGCTTTTTCAGAAGAAAATTCTGATTTGCGGCTTTTTACTGACGCTTATCTCGATGTAAGTGAAAACTGCGTTTACGTCGGAATGCTCGACCCTTCCGATAAGAACATCGCCGAATTCATAAGGCTGGTGTCCGACTCTCCGGCCATTCGCTTTTATCAGGGCGAGTATGACGTTATAGAACCCCTCCCCCTCGCCCCCGAAGAAGGCAAAGACGTAGGTGAGTCCACACCCAACTTCACCCTTCCCTGACCTCTCTCCCAACCGAAAACCGGCGCAGATTTACCTCCGCGCCGGTTTGCTTTAGTTTATTGCAATTATTCTATGCCCGCCATAGCTTTGTCGAATATCTGTGCAAGATCTTTCTGTTTGCCGTACTTGCACCAT
>CALNBC010000155.1 GCA_937874755.1 uncultured Clostridia bacterium | reverse complement strand
TCGCCTTTTCGATATTGGCGAGTGTGTCTTTCGGGTCTCCGGGCTGCATAGGCGCTTTTTTTATAATCGCTTTCCTGCCAAGGCAGTCCTCGAGCAACGATATTAGCTCGAGCGTCGCTACCCCCCTTCCCCTGCCTATGTTGAATGCTCCGCGACCTCCCTCTGTGGCAAAATCCAACGCCCTGAGCAGGCCGTCCACCGTATCGAAAACGCAGGTGTAATCCCTTTTGCATTCGCCGAATACCGTTATTTCCTCTTTGCGAAGTATGGCCGTTGCAAATTTCCTCATGGCGAGGTCGGGGCGTTGCCGCTTTCCGTAAACAGAAAAAAGGCGGCAGCTTACTGCGCCCCGCTCCCAAGCTCTCCCGAATGCCGATACCAAAATCTCTGCAGTTCGCTTGGACTTCCCATATGGCGATATTGGCTTGAGCACATCTACTTCCGAAGAGGGAATGTTCCCGTTGCCATACACGGAAGAGGACGACGCGAATACTATGCCCTTGATTCCCGCCTTTGCCGCCCTAGACAACAATACCGACGTTCCCCCGACGTTTACATCCGAATAAAGCCCTGCCTTTTGAATTGATTCACGTACCCCCGCAAGCCCGGCGAGATGGAAAACCGCATCCGCACCCTTTAGAGCCGCGTCACAGGCATGCGGGTCGCGTATGTCGCCCCTTATGAAAATGATCCTGCTTTTGGACATCAGATATGCGAGGTTATCCAGTTTCTGCGCGGTATCGTAGTTGTCCGTTAGACTGTCCAGCACCGCAACTTTGTCTCCTCGGTCAATCAGCGCGGAACAAAGGTGCGTACCCACGAATCCCGCTCCGCCCGTCACCAGAACGCGCATAATTCCACCTCCCCGGTAATATTTAATATTCGCGAGCACGCTACCTGTATTACAGAAACGCCATTGCGCCTTTACAAAAGCAAAATTGCCCTGCTTTTATATGACGGAGCAAAGGCAATACTGTATTTTAGGAATTAGACTGACTAAATACAACAATTTTCTGCCGTTGTGGCCTCAGCAAAAACCGCGAATTATAGTGTCTTTTTAGTTAAACGACCGTGCCATAACTCCTCATTTGCTTTTTTCGTATAATGAGGTAGAATGTAACTAGGGACGGCACTAAAGCGTTTCTCTTTCTTGTTGGTATTTCAATACTACTTATGGAGCTATATTGTGTAATGAAAAAAGTAAAGGCGTTCCTTAAGAAAAACCTAATCACTATAATTGGTGTGAGTATTTCCATAGGCTTGGTGACATATTTTTGCGTTACCACCGGTCTCGACACCTTCGTCGAATCGTTCAGGAATTTGTCTCCCTTATGGTTGTTTGCGGCAATTGCGGCGATGTTCCTTTACTGGTTGTTTGAAGCGTTGGCTCTGCATGTACTTGTTCACCACATTTACCCCGAAAGGCGCTTCTCGCGCTCCTTCCGCATCGCGATGGTGGGGCAGCTTTATAACGCCGTTACCCCGTTTGCGTCCGGCGGGCAGCCGATGCAGCTTTACGAGATGACCGTTCACGACGGCATGAGCATGGGCAGCGCCAGCTCTGTCATGACGAGAAAATGCCTCGTTTTCCAAGCCGGAATAACAGTATTCTCACTCGTTTCGCTCTTTTATGCGTATTCGTTCTTTTCGGAGAATATATCGGGTTTTGCCATCATCACCCTGACGGGTCTTTCGCTGAACCTTATTTACCTTGCGGCGCTGCTGATGCTCTCCTACAGCCCCAAGCTGACCAACAAACTGACCAACGGCGTCGTGAAAATATTGACCAAACTCCGCCTTATCAAGAAACCCGAGACTATACGCGAACGGGTGGACAATCAGCTTCACCTCTTCCACGAAAGCAGCAACATGTTCTCGGCGGCTAAGCCGGTGGTTGCGCTCTCGTACTTTTTTACCTTCTTACAGCTCGTATGCTATTTCCTGATACCGTACTGCATCTATCGCTGCTTTGGGCTGTATGGCGCACCTGTGGCAATGATGGTCGCCGCAGCTGCTTACGTTTACATGATTTCCGCCTTTATGCCCCTTCCCGGCGGTTCGGGCGCTGCGGAAAGCAGCTTCTATATGCTGTTCCTGCTATTCTTCAGCAGCTCGGTAATCGCGCCTGCAATGCTGCTTTGGCGAACCATCACCTACTATTCCTGCCTTGTCGCGGGCGCTGCGACTATGGCGCTCGTTAAAGACAATAAGAGAAAATGTGCCACTACCGAATAGTTACAAAAACTAACTCGCCCCGATCTTAGCGAATCGGGGCGTTTTAATTTTTTATATTGTTGGATAATGCGTTCGCAAAAGACACCATTAGAAGTTTGCTGGTATTCAGTAGTCCTTTGACGAACTATTTGGACATTGCTGTTGACAGTTCGCCTTTGTCGAATTATACTTTGATTTAGAAAATTAAATATGACCGCTGGGGGAGCCGACAAACGGCTGAGATCGCATCTGCGGACCCTTGGAACCTGTTAGTTAACACTAGTGTAGGGAAGCGGCGCAAACGGTAAACGTATTGTGTTGTTTCCCCGCAGGTAAGTATGCCTGCGGGTCTTTCTTTTCCCACGGTCGCAGGAGGTTTTATATGCCCACGTTTTCTCTGTTTTCCAGCTTTGCCGAAATGAGCCTCAAGGAATGGATTCTCTTCGGTACCCTGGCTGTGGCCGCCGTCGCACTCGTCGTTCTTGCGCTGAAGAACCGCAAAAAGGAGCTTGAGCCCTCGACTTTCGACACCCGCGCTCTGGTTTACGGCGCGCTTGCGATTTCACTTTCCTTTGTGCTCAGCTACATCAGGCTGTTCCACATGCCCCAGGGTGGTTCGATTACACCCGGCTCCATGCTCCCGGTTATGGTGTACTCCTACTGGTACGGTCCTAAGAAAGGCTTGATAGTATGCCTTGCCTACGCCGCGCTGCAGATGATACAGGACGCCTGGTTTGTTCACCCGATTCAGATACTCCTCGATTACATATTCGCTTTCGGGTTCCTTTCGGTAGCGGGTTTCTTTAAGAAGAACCTTTACGCAGGAATTGCCGTCGGCGGCATAATAAGGCTGCTCTGCCACTTTGTTTCAGGGGCGATATTCTTTGGCGAATACGCGCCCGAAAGCATGAACCCGTGGATTTATTCCCTCGGCTACCAGGCAAGCAGCATTCTGCCAGACCTAGTAATCTGCCTGCTCTTCGCGGTGCTCCTAAGAAAGACCATTGAGCGCATTCGCCCCACTCCCATACCTGCATAAACCAAAGCAAAAATCCCGGTGAGCCTTAGTAGCTCGCCGGGATTTTAATATTGGTTGCCGTGGTGCTGAATATTACGGTGAATTGCTTATTTTTAATTCAACACTTAATCGCACTTAAATGTGCAATCTGATTAGGTTAGCAGTGTTATTTGGCGACATACATCTCATAGGCACTTTTCCAGCCTTCGCGCTCTGCCATCGCCCGCACCCGAAAGACAGCGGCAGGCATCGATTCGTCCAGAGTTACGAAGGTTTTTCCGTCCTTAAAGATGTATTCCGCACCGTGCCCGCAAACATCGCCGGTCAAAGGATCAACCATCGCTTCTTCCGTATGCGCAAACATAAGCTTGCCCGATTTCAAATCAGCATTGAGGTCTGCCGCCCGTCCGTATGCGATTACCGTCCCCCTGGTACCATCCAGCATCCTGAACCTGTAAATCTTGTGTTCACCGGAATACGACTGCGTCTTATCTTCAATGAGCGCAACCTCGCTGAGCTTGCCCAGCGGCTTTAGCCTTGTGGGAACTTCGGGTAGGTCATCGGCATCATCAAAAGCAATCTCCTCAATGCCGTCCAAAGCTTTGTAGTTCCCCCTGCCAAGTTGCCCCCAGGAATTGCCTCCGAAGGAATACGCGCTACCATCCTCTGTCACAAACAGGGCATGGTAATCGCCGAATTCCGCTGAAGTTACGTCGGTGGCGAGTCTCGTCAGCTTTTTTAGGTCGTAGCCGTGATCAACCCCGTCGGGGGAATACAGCTGCGAAGCCCTATCTTGGTCATAATTCCCGGGTATCGCGATTTGACCGCAGCCGTATAGCACTCCCGATTTGGAGACCACCAGACTTCCGTACCATCCTGCGGAGGCGGACTGTATGTTCTTCGCCATCCTTACGGGCTTTGCAATAATCTTGCCTTTGGCGTTTCCGAGCTGGCCAAAATCGTTCTGCCCGCAGCCGTACAGCGCACCATCCTTCTTAACGATGAGAGTGTGCCTGCCGGAGGTAGAGACCGAAACTACCGAGCGCATAATGCGGACGGGTTTTAGCGAACTGGAGGTCCTCCCTGTGCCGAGGGCGCCGTATTTTCCGTAGCCCCAAGCGTAAAGGTCGCCGTTTTTCTTGACCGCGAAGGAGACGTTACCGCCCGCTTCCACAGCAATCGCGTTCGAGAGCACCTTGACGGGCTTTGTGCTCGCCGTCTTTGTTCCATCTCCCAAGGCGCCCGCACTATTCTTGCCGAAGGCATAAACATCGCCGTTTTCCTTGAGAACAATCGAATGCAGGCTGCCCGCGCTTATGCCTTTGACGTCTGTCATAATCAGATTCCAGCCGCCGATGCTCTTCGAACCTGCAACTGGCGCGGGTATAATCCCCTCGCCGCAGGCATAAAGCTCGCCGTCCGCTGTGAGCGCCAGGGAATGGCGGCTCCCCGCGGAGATGGCGATTACCCGCTTACCGGGCAAAGTCTTTGTCGGACGCACGATTTCCTCGAATTCAGCTGTACCTAGCTGCCCGTGGATATTGCTACCCCAGGTAAAAAGGTTCCCCGCTTCGTCGACGTAGAGGGAGTGATCGACCCCTGCCGCCACTATAGGCATTGTGCTTTTTACCTCGGCTCGGGCAATAGTGGGCAACAAAAACAGCGCCCCAAGCAGCAGCACGAACATAACAGGCCAAAATAGATCCTTTATTCTCTCTTTCATGACTATCCTCCATCTCGTCCGTTTAGGACGGATCGTTTACTATACCCGCGAATAAGGTAACCCCGCGATAATTGATTACAAAGGCGAACGGTCTGTTGAGCACCATTGCTGCCTTGTCCTGCGGCATAGCCGAACCTGCATAATTCAATTCGGTATACGAGGTCGCGGAAACGCCATTTTCGTCCACTGTTACTCTGGATGCCTGCTTTGCATCCGATAAGAACAGTGGCTTTGAAGCTGATGTTTCGGAAAAATCCGCATCTTGTTTGAACGCAGATTGCATTCCGAGGTCGATGAGCGTTTCCTTCAAGCTGAGATTGGACACAATGTCGAACTTGGGTATCGCCCACTCTATTTCGCCGTACAGACTTTCGAAGTAATCACTGGGTGCAAACATTTTTGAAACCTTGCCCTCGTCTGCAAAAAGGGCGTTTATGTCCACACCTTCATCGGGCAAGATGAAGACCATACTCGCGCTGTTTTTGCATTGCAGCGAGGCCAGGGTCCACCCGTCGCTGCGGTAAAAATCGCCCATCGCACCGCTGTTCATGTACTCAGCGTCGACCTTCGTGCCGTCTGCGAGGTAAAAATCAGCTACCGTGTTTCTGTCTTTTGAGAACTGATTTGTCCATTCGCCGTAAAAGTTGACCACCGAAACGAGGCTCATGACGCTTTCGCCGAACTCAGAAGGTGCGCGTTCAAGCTTTCCGCCGGTCTTCTCGCCCACCCAGTCGGATATGGGGTCGGTGTTCAACTCTTTTGAAGGATCTACTGTGTAAATCTCTGCAAAGTAATCGTCCGCCGCGCCTGTAAGAAAGCTTTGCTTAAAGCTAAAATCGGAGGAGAGCCAGAGCGAATTGTACAGCAGGAGATGACCGTATTCCTCCTCGCTGTATAAATCAGTAAACAGCGCATTCACGCCTTTTGCCACCTCACTCTTGCCTATTCCCGCAAGCCCTAAGAGAGAGTAAATCTCATCTAGGGTCTCCCCTGCTGCGCCCGATGCTGAAAGCGCCAGTGCCATGTACAGCGAGATTGGGGAATACGCCGCGTTCTCCTGCCCGTTTCCAAGGAGCGCCGAGGCCGTCCTTGAGGAGAAACCCGCGAGCGCGCTTTGCAGCTTTGAACCGTACGACGGTTCCCGCTTATCGCCCGGCTGCGGATAATCGGGTGTAGCCGCTTTTTGCACCGCTGATGTATCGTTTTGCTTGCCACCCATGCTTGCTGCGCACCCAGCGCTGTTTAACGTGTTGCTGCCGCAGCCTGCCGCAAAAAGCATCGCGGCGCATAAACCTAAAAGAAACAGCCTTTTCATTGCGCACTCCTAATAATGTATTTGCTGGTAATACGAACCTCTCTGCTAAAATGTTCCGCAATTCTATGCATATAAGAGAATTATAATGATGATAATACAGGAATTCCCACCAATCTAGCCGCATTTAAATTTGAAAACACTTTGCATTTTGCCTCAGCTCGAGTATGACAAACCTATTAAGCCTCTGGTTTTATAATGACAATGCAGACTTGCCTTAACACGAGTATAAAGGTGTGCCCAAAGCCGCAGAGCAACTGACTTTTGCCGATTTTTGAGCGGGGTATGCCCCCGTAGATTTCGTTGACAATAGGCGCATAAACTTGTATAGTGACCTATATATATCCACAAAGAAGGAATGGACTCCCTAAAATGCAGACAAATCCCGGGACGGAGGGCCCTATCATCGAGATTAAAGGGCTCTCTAAGGTTTACAACAGCCCCGAAGGCGGCACCTTCAACGCGCTCACAGATGTCAACCTCACCATAGAGCGCGGTGATATTTTTGGCATAATTGGCATGAGCCCTAGTGCGCTGTATGAATATGCTAGAAAAGCCTACCTCGGGCACTGTTATTATAGATGGTCACGACCTTAACACACTCTCTCCGAAAGAACTGCGAGAAGTTCGCAAAACCGCCACCATGATTTTCCAGCACTTCAACCTGCTCATGCAGAAAACTGTGCTCAAGAACGTCACCTTTCCGTTGGAGCTGGTAGGTACGCCCAAGGAAGAAGCTAAAAGGCGCGCCATAGAACTCTTGGAAATAGTCGGTTTGCCGGACAAGGCGAACGCTTACCCCGCTCACCTTTCGGGCGGGCAGAAGCAGCGAGTCGCCATCGCCCGCGCTCTCGCCACCAACCCGAAGGTGTTGCTATGCGACGAGGCGACCTCCTCCCTAGACCCTATGACTACGCGCCAAATACTCGAATTATTGAAGGACATAAACTCGAGGCTGGGGCTTACCATCGTGCTCATCACCCACGAGATGGGCGTAATACGTGAAATATGCACCAAAGTCGCCGTTATCGACGGCAGCAAACTCGTTGAAACCGGCACCGTTGAACAGGTTTTCACCAGGCCTAAGACCGCTTCTGCCCTAAGGCTTTTCTATTCGTCGGATTCCGCAGGCGTTTTGGGCGAAGGACCCACCGTGCGCCTCGTGTTCGAGGGAACGAAGGCTTACGAGCCTATACTTTCCGGCATGATAAACGCCTGCCACGCGCCCGTTTCGGTGCTCTACGGCAGCATAGAACGCATCA
Organism: uncultured Clostridia bacterium; assembly: GCA_937874755.1. Classification (GTDB taxonomy): domain Bacteria; phylum Bacillota; class Clostridia; order Christensenellales; family CALWSW01; genus CALNBC01. Next base: position 1,266 of record CALNBC010000155.1, on the reverse strand, counting down.
AAGGCAAGGCTTACGGTCAGTTAGTCATCCAGCTTCCCGCGGATGAGCGCGCCGCTAGGCTCGCCCTTGAATACTTAGAATTAAGTGACGTCGCTGTAGAGGGGGTGGGAAGTAATGTGGACGGCTAGTTTCTGGTCGCAAATGGGTGTGGGACTGCTGGAAACATTATATATGACTCTGGTTTCCACCCTAATTGCCTACGTTATCGGTTTGCCCCTCGGGGTGCTTTTGGTGGTGACAGACAAGGATGGTCTTGTGCCACGCCCTACGTTGAACAAGGTGCTGAACGTCGTTGTCAACTTGCTCAGAAGCGTCCCCTTCCTCATTCTGATGATAGCCGTTCTGCCCCTTTCCAGGCTTATCTTCGGCACAACCTTGGGCTCCACTGCCACGATTGTGCCCCTGGTTATCAGCGCTGCGCCTTTTGTGGGCAGAGTCGTGGAGTCGTCCCTTAGGGAAGTCAGCCCCGGCGTTGTCGAGGCGGCGGTATCTATGGGGGCTTCGCCCTGGCAGGTCATAACAAAGGTGCTCCTGCCCGAATCGCTGCCCTCGCTCATCGTCGGAGCGGCGCTCTCGATCACCACCATACTCGGTTACTCGGCTATGGCGGGTATGCTCGGAGGCGGAGGACTGGGTGCTCTGGCTATCAATTACGGCTATTACCGCTATATGATGGACTATATGTACATACCTCTTATAATACTGGTGATAGTAGTGCAGATATTCCAGCTTATAGGCAACACTCTCGCCCGCGCGGTAGACAAACGCAAATAGAATACCTAATTTTAACTTGGAGGATAAATCCATGAAGAAGTATTTTTCTCTGGTGCTTGCCGCAATGCTCGCGGTATTTGCCCTGGTGGGCTGCTCCAGCGAACCTGCCGAAGCGGAGAAGACCGTCATCCGCGTCGGCGCATCCCCCTCTCCCCACGCTGAAATACTCGAGCAGATTGTCGACTCTCTCTCCGAGCAGGGCTACACCCTCGAGATTATCGAGTTCACCGACTATGTTCAGCCTAACCTTGCCCTGGAAAATGGCGACATTGACGCCAACTATTTCCAACACATCGATTACCTCGAGAACTTTAACGCCAGCAACGGGACCCACCTCGTGTCTGCCGCGGACATTCACTACGAGCCCTTCGGGCTATATGCCGGGAAGTCGGCGTCCATAGACGCCCTGCCCGACAAAGCCACCATCGCCGTACCCAACGACACCACCAACGAAGCCCGCGCGCTCTTGCTGCTCGAGGCTGCAGGCTTGAT
>CALNBC010000154.1 GCA_937874755.1 uncultured Clostridia bacterium | reverse complement strand
AGCAGGTACCCCGAGGCATAGACACCGTAGCTGTTGAGGGCGTGCTCCTCGCTGGTGGTGGAGAATATGAGCGGGCAGATTTCGCCTCTTTCGCGGAGCAGCCTGGCGGCCTCCATGCCCGTCATCCCGGGCATGTAAATATCGAGCAGCAGCAGCTGGTATTTGCCGGGGGAGAAAGCGCTCAGCAGCGCCTGGGCGTTGGAGAAGAGGTCGACTTGTGCGTTTAGCGAGTGCGCGAAAAAATAGGCGTGCAGCATATCGCGCAGCAGGAACCGCTCTATGCTTATATCTTCGCAAACCGCCACCCACATAATAGCAACCCCTTGATGTTCAGCCAAATTATGCCATATATGAATATAATATGACGCAACACAACATAATGCAAAAAAAACTTGAGTAAATTTTATGCGGTCACAGCAAAAGCCGAAAATGCGCTGAACTGCACGCATAAAAGCCCGTTTAAGTCATTTGAAGGGCATTCATGACAGTTTTCTTGCTTATGTTTATTAAGAAAAATAGAATAGTAGTCACAGAAATCTATCCGGCAATTCTTTTTTAGCGATGGCTCTACGGCGCGATGGATTCCCGTTTCATGACGATGGAATTGGAGAGAACGGATGCAGATTAAAACAAACAAAAAACAGGAAGCCGCCAACCGGGCAAACGATGCGCCCGGCAAAGGCGCAAGTCCACGCATACCCAATTCCGACCTTTTTGAGCGGCTCAGCGTCAAGGACGCAGAGCTAAATGCGCTCGAAAATCTTAAGAGCACACAAAGGCAGCTCCCCGCCGAAATAGGCGAGCGGATTATGGCACGGCTAAAAGTGCCCATGCCCGGTCTGAAGGTGTTTGAAGACGAAGGGCTGTCGGAATTGGGCGAGCGCGCTTATGCGCGCGGCAATGAAATCCACGTCGCAAGCGGGGAGTATGCCCCCCATACGCAGTCCGGGAGCGAGGTGCTGCTGCACGAAGCGGCGCACATCGTGCAACAGGGCACAGGCAGGGCGCGAGGCGGGGGGGTGTTGCGCGATTCGCAGCTTGAGGCGCGGGCAGACGGCGGATTTGCCGCCGCGCAGGGCTTCTCCATGCCCGCAGGGGTGCAGGGTGCGCCCGCCCAGGGGCTGGGCGGATTCGCGCGTCTTAGGGAAAAACTGGGCGAAAAAAAGAGAGATATGGCGCGAGGGCTCGGCAACGTCGGAATACTCGCGCAAGAGGGCGGTCAACGGGCGCTCTCGGGCGCAAGCTGGCTGGGAGGAAAGATTGCCGGCGGCGCAGGCTGGCTGGGAGGCAAGATTGCCGGCGGCGTAGGCTGGCTGGGAGGCAAAATTGCCGGCGGCGCGAGAGCCGCGGGCGGAGCAATCGCCGGGGCGGCGACGGGCGCGAGGGACGCCCTTGTGCGCCAGCACCACCGCGCAGTCGACCATTTGAACAACAATAAACAGGATTACGATGCGATGTCCCGCTGGGAGCGCTTCAAATGGACGGCGGCCAACCCGCTGGCGCGCATGGGGGCTTCCTACGAAACGGGGGGCACAACGGCGCGCAACGCCCACAATACCAGAATAGAAGAAGAAGCGGCTAAGATGCGCTCCGAGGTGGGAGACATAGGCGACGCCGCCTTCGACCCGCTGCAAAGCCGGGCGCAGGGTGGCGGCGGAGCGCGCGCGCAAGAAGGGCTTACGGGCACTGCCCAAACGGTAATGGCAGGTCTGGGCGCCGGGTCGACGGCTGCTTCCCTCGGGGGAACGGGTGTCGGGCTGCTGGCACCCACCGCCCGCACACTGCACGAGAACGTCGGTCAGCTTACCGGATTCGGGCAGGCGGCGGGCATAACCGGCGGCGCGCTGGGCATTGGC
>CALNBC010000153.1 GCA_937874755.1 uncultured Clostridia bacterium | reverse complement strand
AACCCGCTACCTCCGCCTTGGCAAGGCGGCGCTCTACCAAATGAGCTACTCCCGCGAACAAAAAGAATTATAGCACACGATATTTGGTTTGTCACCCCCCAATTTTAATAAACTTATGTTCGTTCGGAGCAATTGACGCAAAACAAGGGGGGTGGAACACTCCAATAAGGTTATTGCCTCGTATCGTTGAAGTGAAGCAGGCGCATTCCCGCAGCCATGGCTGCTTGCGCGCCCGCGTCCGAATCCTCGACGACGACGCAGTCCCTAGGGGGAAAGCCGAGTTTCTTCGCCGCCAGCAGGAATGCTTCGGGGTTGGGCTTGCCGTGCTTAACCTCTTCTATGGGCACGATGGCGCTGACGCCTTTGATATCGAAGTTTTTCATGCAAATGTCGATAACTTGACCCGAGCTTCCGCTCGCAACGGCCACCGGGGTGCCGTTTTTGATTAGCAGTTTAAGCAGCTGGATGTTGCATGAGATGGGCTCGCCGGTGTGAATAATGTTGAGGTAATGCTCGTTGATAGCTTCAATCAGCTCGTCTTTATCTCCGCTTATGCCGTAGCGTTCGAATACTCCGTCCAATTGACCGCTTATCGACATTCCGGACATCGAAAGGTAGAAATCCCTATCAGGATCGACGCCGAAGCGCTCGAGTATGACGGCTCTGATGGACAGATAATAGTTAATCATGCTGTCTATTATCACGCCATCCAAATCGAATATGTATGCGAATTTTCTGTTGAGTTTTGACGCCATTTCAAGGTCGGTTGCCATTTTGTAACCTCCGATGGTATGCTCATACTGTTTTTTTAACTTAGGTATTATCATCTGCCCGTATCGTAAAAGCGCAGCAGGCGCATTCCCGCGGCAAACGCCGCCTGAGCGCCTGCGTCTGCATCCTCGACGACGACGCAGTCATTTGGAGAAAAGCCGAGTTGCTTCGCCGCAAGCAGGAAAGATTCGGGGTCGGGCTTGCCGTTGCTGATTTCATCGGCAGATACGATAGCCTTGATCCCTTCAATGCCGAAGATACTTAGACATATTTCGATAACCCTGCGCGAACTGCCGCTCGCAACGGCCACCGGGGTGCCGTTTTTGATTAGCATCTTAATGAGCTGGACATTGCATACGATGGGCTCGCCGGTATGAACTATCGCGTGATAATGCTCGCTCGTTTCTTTTAGCAGCTCCTCTTTGTTTCCGTCAATGCCGTGGTGAGCAAGCAAACCTTCAACGTGTTCGGGTATGGACGCTCCAACCCTTTGAAGGAAAAAGTCCCTGTCTGCCACAATGCCGAAGTGTTTGAGAAAAACGGTTCTTAAGGACTTATAATAGTTTTCTACGCTGTCTATTATCACGCCATCCAAATCGAATATATATGCGAATTTTCTGTTGAGTTTTGACGCCATTTCAAGGTCGGTTGCCATTTTGTAACCTCCGGTAAAATAATACCTGTACATGATAATACATCTTGGGCTGTAATACAAGTTTGCGAGCTGCTTCATAAGGGTATAATTTTCGGCGGAGGTGAAAAACATTGTCAATCAGCAAAAAAGCCAGAACCCACGAGGAAGAAGATGTTCAAAAAGCGTTGAGGCGGTACAGTTCCGCTATTGCAGCTTTCAATCAGGCAAGGAACGATTCGGCTGTCGATTACGCGATATACGAAATGGAAGCCGCCCACCGGCAATACGCGCTGCTCTCCGCCGAAAAAAGGGGCAGTGAAAATGCGCTGGCAAACGGCGGTGTTCAAGCGGAGTACAGCGTGGTATAATAGAGCAATAAAAAAGTGCGAAAGGTGAAAGAAATGGTCAATGTTTTTTATTGCCCTGTGAAAGTAATATACGGCAAAGGCTGTGTAAACGAGCATTCGTCGTCCATCGCCGCCTTGGGAACAAAGGCTTTAATTGTAACTTCGCCTTCTTCGGCAAGAAACGGCTCCAGAGCAGATGTCGTATCCGCCCTCGAAAGGGAGGGGATGGGTTACGCGGTGTTCGACAGGTGCGAGAACAACCCAAGCCTTAAGAATATTGACGATTTGGGCAATTTCGCAAGAAACAGCGGTTGCGACCTCGTCATCGGAGTGGGAGGCGGTTCCCCCATGGACTGTGCAAAGGCGGCGTCAGTGCTGGCGGTCAACGACTATTCTGCTGCGGAGCTGTTCAAAAACATATACCCGAACCGCCCGTTGCCGCTGGTTATGATTCCCACCACTGCCGGAACCGGCTCTGAAATGTCATACAACAGCGTGCTCACGGTAGACGGCGGCAAAAACAAAAAGAGCTTCGGCACGCCCGCGCTCCACGCGAAGCTGGCTTTTTTAGACGCCACTTACACCGAAAAGCTCCCGATGCACCTCGCCAGGAATACCGCTGTGGACGCTTTCGCCCACGCGCTCGAGGGTTACATTAAACCGAACAGCTCAGCTATGGGCGCAGTTTTCGCAAGGGAGGTATTCCGCGGATTCGCCCGGTGCCACGATGCGTTGCTCGGCGATTCATTAGACTTTGAAACCAGGGAAAAACTGCTGATGAACGCTATGTACGCCGGAATAGTCATCGCACAAGAGCGCACACTGGGTCTGCACGCAGCCAGTTACCCGTTGACTGCCATGTTCGGCGTGCAGCACGGGCTTGCGGTTGGATTGCCTCTTGCGGCATTCGTCAAACTGAACTACAAAGAGGCCAAGGATAAAATAGACGAGGTGCTGAGCATACTGGACCTCTCCTCGCCGGATGAGCTCAAGAGTTATATCGGCGATTTGCTGGCAGACAAGAACACTTATACCATGAGTGATGTGAACAATCTTGTGGAAGCGAGTGCGGATAACGTGATTGCCAAATCCAACCCCCACAAGTTCACCAGGGATGACGTTATGAAAATGTACCTCGAGAGCCTGAATATGGTTTGAGCCGCCAAAGGTACAAGCAGCGGGGCATACCTGATGGGTTGCCCCGCGATTTATGTGCGCTTCATAACGTTGCTTATTTCGCCGCAGAGCGGCTTAAGCATTAACTTTTTCAATTCTGCTATGGAACTCGCCCTTGCAAGGGACCACATCAACTTTGTGACCGCCGCTTCGCTGGTCATATCGCCGCCGTTAATAACGCCTTCGCTCGTGAATTGGCGCCCGACCTCATAGACTGACAGGTCCGCGAAGTCGTACAGGCATTGGCTGGTGATTACGACGGGTATGCCGTTTTCTGCCAGAAGGTTCAGCTTTTGTGCAAGATTCCGGCGCAGATAATGCAATCCGCCCACCCCAAAAGCTTCCACCACCACGCCTTTGTAGCCAAGGCTCAGCAAAGAGTCGAACAGTTCGGGCTTTGTTCCGGGAATAGCTTTAAGAAGAAAAACTTCGCTTTGCAGCTCTCTTTCCAATGAGCGAATGCCGGTAATCGGCTGGGGGTTGTTCAACACTACGCCATCGGTGGTTATCGTGCCGCACAATGGCGCATTGATGCTCTCAAAGGCATCAAACCCTGTGGCGCGCACTTTCACAGCTCGGGCGCCGTTTATTATCTTTCTGTTGAAAACGACATAAACCCCGGGGATGCCTGTGCGGGCCGTCAGTATGGCAGATATAAGATTTGTTCTCGCGTCCGTCAGCGGGTCGCCCATTGGAAGCTGGGAACCCGTCAGTACGACGGTCTTGTTAAGCCCGCGCAGCATGAACGAAAGCATTGCGGCGGTGTACGCCATCGTGTCCGTTCCGTGGGTTATTACTACGCCGTCGAATTCGCTCAGCGCGGTATAGACTTCCGCCGCTATGAACGCCCATTCCTCGGGCTGGATGTTCGAACTGTCCAGCGAGAGGATATCCCGGGCGCACAGGGCGCAGTCTCCGCAAAATTCCCCTAAATAATCCAGCAGCTCTTCGCCGCCCATACCAGGAGAATACCCGTTAGAAGAGGGAACAGATGCTATAGTGCCCCCGGTTGCAAGCAGTTGGATTCGTTTCATTACTCAATCTCTTTCCGGGAAGGATGGTGGGCGATGCCCTATACTTATATAGTTCGCTGTAAAGACGGAAGTTATTATACGGGCAGCGCAAAGTGCTTAAAAAGAAGGGTCGAGGTTCACAATTCGGGTAAGGGAGCGAAATATACGCGCTCAAGGCTTCCGGTTCAGCTTGTATACTTCGAGGAATTCGAGGAGCCTGGCGATGCGAGAAAGCGCGAAGTAGCGCTTAAGAGGCTGAATCACGTTCAAAAAGAAGAGCTGGTAAAGGGCTTCGAAGAATCCCGTTTGGTGTTATATTATGATAAAAACAATGGATAGGCAATACTCGCCATTCCCGGTTTTTTTGTAATCTTACAACCTCTTAAATGCAGCAAGTTTCCTCTTATTGTTTGTTTGGGAATTTTTATACGTTCATTTACAGAATATTTTAGACAATTCTGGAAATTGACTAACAAAGTGTTGAAAATTTCGGCAATAGATGATATTCTTCTAAAAGAAACTGTAAATTCAACTGTTGGAGGTTATTAGATATGAAAATCGCACGCAGAGAGGATATCCGCCATTATATTGAAGCAAAAGGTGAAGTGACTCTCCTGGAGCTGCAAGAGATGTTCCCGGACTGCTCTATGATGACCCTGCGCAGGGACCTCATTCACCTTGAAGAAGAGGGAATTGTAAAGCGCACCCGCGGCGGCGCTGTTTCCATTGATCGTCTCGGCGGCATCATAGACGGCAGGTATAACCAGCGTGTGATGGATCATACCTCATCCAAGATGGATATCGCCCGGAAGGCAATCGAACTTGTCGACCTGTCCTGTTCGCTGTACATTGACTCGGGCAGCACCACCATGTTCTTTGCAAAGCAGCTTCCGGACCAGCACTGCTCCGTGCTGACAAGCGGCGTCAATACCGCACTGGAGCTAACCAAAAATCCAAAACACTCGGTCACATTGCTGGGTGGTCACCTGAATCACAATACGCTTTCCTGCGGCGGTGCCCAAGCGCTTGCATACCTGAACACTGTCAATATTGACACTGCGGTTATGGCTACTTCGGGGTTCTCCGTCGAATACGGGTTTACCAGTGGTTCTTACACAGATTGCGAGGTAAAGCGCGCGGTAATTGCCCGCGCCAGAAGGACTATTATGCTTGTGGACAGCAGCAAGATAGGCCGCAGTCTGCCCACCACCTTTGCAAATCTCTCAGATGTAGAGATAATCGTGTCAGACGTTAAGCCCACAGAGGACATCGTCAATGCGTGCGCCGAAGCTGGAGTGCAGCTTGTGTTTTAAGCAGAGCAACCAACCTAAACTATAAACAAATTACATGGCTCGCCATTGCGGGCCATATTCTCTATGCAGCAAGTTAGTGTTGTATGTATAGAATTGCTCGATTGCGTTTCAATGGGACGCGGATTGGGAATGGTTACAAAAGAATTCGTTGTGCAATCGGGAGGGAACATGAAGCGCGAATTAAACAAACTGTCGGCTGTGGTGCCCGCTTATAACGAACAGGAAGTACTGCCTATGTTCTGCGAGAGGATAACTGCCGTGCTGGAACCTTTGGGTTGCGATTACGAGATAATTTTGGTGGACGACGGCAGCAGAGACGATACCTGGAAGGTCATATTGGAAGAATGCAGCAAAGACTCCCACATTCGCGGCTTGCGCTTTGCACGGAACTTTGGGCATCAGCTTGCGGTGACCGCGGGGATGGACGCTGCATCGGGAGACGCTTTGGTTGTAATCGATGCCGACCTTCAAGACCCGCCCGAAGTAATAGTGGAGATGGTCGAAAAATGGAAGGAAGGGTTCGATGTCGTTTACGGAAAACGCAAAAAGAGGGAGGGAGAGACCCTTTTCAAAAAGCTGACTGCGTTCATGTACTACCGGCTGCTGAAATCCATGTCCGGCACCGCTATCCCGCTGGACACTGGCGACTTTCGTCTTTTGGACAAGCGGGTAGCTGACGTTATGGGCAAAATGCGTGAGCACAACCGATTCCTGCGCGGTCTTTCCGCATGGACGGGATTCTCACAGTGCCCCGTCGAGTATGTTCGCCACGAACGCGCAGCAGGCAAGACTAAATACACACTCAAAAAAATGTTTAAGCTCGCCGCGGACGGTATAATAGGTTATTCTTCAAAACCCCTGACCATGGCGTTTTTTATCGGCGGGGGCGCTATTGGACTGACCCTTGCATCTATGGTAGCTCTGCTCGTGGTACAGCTTATAAATGGCTTTTCGCTGTTGCCCTGGCTGCTTGCCCTGCTGTTCTTGCTGTGCGGCACGACGCTTGCTTTCATGGGAGTGATAGGCGCCTATGTTGCAAGAATTTACGACGAAGCAAAGAACCGTCCATTGTACATTATATCCGAACATGCCGGCACCGAACTGCAGCCATGAACTCAACAGTCGGAATTCATTGGGACATTACTTATCATAATAAAAAGGAGCAGGAACATGACGGATCCTCGCATCAAAGAACTGGCCTCGATTATAGTAAACTATTCGTGCAAGGTGAAACCCAAAGAGAATTTCCTTATCCAGGCGGTTGGCCCTGTGGATGAGCTTACCGCCGCATTGATTAAGGAAACTTACAAAGTCGGCGGCGTTCCATTTGTATGGAGACTGGATTCAAAGGTTCAGCGCGAACTGTTGCTGAATGCCAGCGAAGAGCAACTGAAACTCATGGCAGATAACGACTGTGCGCTCATGAGCAAAATGCAGGCATTTTGCGGCATCCGAGCGGGCGACAACCTAACCGAAATGTCCGACGTGCCGTCGGACAAGATGGAGATGTACAATCGCCTGTACAACGAGCCTGTCCATGGCAAAATCCGCGTACCTATGACAAAGTGGGTGGTGTTGCGTTATCCCACGCCATCCATGGCGCAGCAGGCGAATATGTCCACCGAGGCTTTTGAAAATTATTACTTCGACGTGTGCTGCCTTGATTATTCAAAGATGCATCAATCGATGCTAAAGCTCAAGGAAGTCATGGAGAGGACGGATAAGGTTCGCATTACTGCCCGCGGAACGGATTTGACCTTCTCGATAAAGGGCATACCCGCAATCCCCTGCGCAGGTGAGATGAACCTTCCGGATGGAGAAGTCTATACCGCTCCTGTCAAAGACAGCGTAAACGGCATCATCACCTATAACACGCCCTCCCCTAATGACGGTTTTGTCTTCGAAAACGTATGTTTGAAGTTCAAAGACGGAAGGATAATAGAAGCTACCGCCAACGACAACGATAGGGTCAACAAGATTTTTGACACCGACGAGGGCGCCCGCTATGTCGGAGAATTCGCGATAGGTGTGAACCCCTTTGTAACCAAGCCCATGAAGGACATACTTTTTGACGAAAAGATTGCGGGTTCTATCCACTTTACTCCCGGTTCCTGCTATGACGAAGCCCCCAACGGCAACTCCTCTGCTGTACACTGGGATTTGGTGCTCATTCAGTCTCCAGAGTGGGGCGGTGGAGAGATTTGGTTTGACGATGTGCTGATTAGAAAAGACGGTCTGTTTGTCACAGAAGAGCTAAAATGCCTGAACCCCGAGAACCTCGCCTGATTATGCAGCGGTTTGCCAAAAACGGGTCGGGCAAAGAAGTGTGCAAGATAAGCAATTTAGTATTGCAATATTGCCTTCCATGCGTTAAAATAACCGCAGAGAAGGAGTAAATTGAGGTAGTGCTGCTTTGCTTGCTATTTCAATATTTTCCCTTGCCGGGGGATAGCTCCTTGTTTTATAATGTGCTTAAAGCTGGTCTGGTCCAGAATTGGGCTGCGTAACTTCTATTTTGTTTTGGAGGATAAACAATGATTAAGATTGGTATCAATGGCTTTGGTCGCATCGGTCGCCTCGCTTTTCGAGTAACCACATATAGGGACGATGTCGAAGTAGTCGCCATCAATGACCCTTTTATTGACGTGGATTACATGGCATACATGCTCAAGTACGACACAGTGCAGGGCAAGTTTGAAGGAGACGTTTCCGTCGAAGACGGCAAACTCGTCGTCAACGGCAAGAAGATAGCTGTGCACGCTGGCATGAGCCCGGCAGAGATTCCGTGGTCCGAAACCGGTGCGGAATACATAATCGAGTCCACCGGCGTTTTCACCACCATGGAGAAGGCCGCCGGTCACTTCGAGAGTGGCGCGAAGAAAGTAATCATCTCCGCTCCCAGCAAGGACGCCCCCATGTTCGTATGCGGCGTCAACCACGAGACTTACACCAAGGATATGAACATCGTATCCAACGCCTCCTGCACCACCAACTGCCTTGCGCCTATTGCGAAGGTTCTGCACGAGAAGTTCGGCATCGTCGAAGGTCTCATGTCCACCATTCACGCTGTCACCGGCACCCAGAAGGTGGTTGACTCTCCTTCCAAGAAGGACTGGCGCGGTGGTCGCGGCGCCTGCTTTAACATCATCCCCAGCTCCACCGGCGCTGCAAAGGCAGTCGGCAAGGTGTATCCCGCCCTTAATGGCAAGCTTACCGGTATGTCGTTCCGTGTGCCCGTAGCCACCGGCTCCGTAGTCGACCTGACCTGCCGAATCGAAAAGCCCGCCAAGTATGAGGACATCTGCAAGGCAATGAAGGAAGCGTCCGAAGGCGAGCTCGCCGGCATCCTTGGTTACACCGAAGACGCGGTAGTTTCCTCCGATTTCATTCATGACCCCCGCACCTCGATTTTTGACGCTGCTGCCGGAATATCCCTGAACGATAACTTCGTTAAGGTCGTTTCCTGGTATGACAACGAGTGGGGTTATTCCAACAAGATTATCGACCTCGTCGCTCACATGAGCAAGGTAGATAACGCCTAAGGGGTAAGGTCTATCTCAAGAACAATACATGGGTAACGCCCAGTGTTGCTCTATTTAGAGCTGAACTATAAATCAAAGGCAACGGGAGGTTTTCCGTTGCCTTTTTTGTGCGTTCAACCGCTCCGGTCAATAGCGCCATCAGGTACCTTTTGTCCGTATACTCTGGTATAATAAGCGTGAATATTGTGAAAATACCGGCTCTCCGGTGCGGTTTGCCCCGCCCAGGGCGAACATTTTAATTTTGCATAATACACCATTAAAGTGTACAATTATGGATATTGTTTATAGGGGGTTCCTATGAGATTCACCAGCACGAGAGATACATCGATTTCCATTACTTCCGCAGAGGCGATAGTTCGCGGTCTTTCGGCAGAGGGGGGGCTTTTCGTTCCGGAAAGCTTCCCGGGCATCGGTATGGATGAAGTGCTATCCTATGCCAGCAGAGGTTACGCGAAGTGCGCCTCTTTAGTCATGGGCAGGTATTTAACCGATTTTTCTGAGGAAGAGCTTTCGAATATGACTGCTGAGGCTTATTCCGGCTTTGATGTCTCTGCTGTTGTACCCTTGAAGGATGTCGGCTCTGGCGAGTTCATTATGGAGCTTTATCACGGGCCAACGCTTGCCTTTAAAGACATGGCACTTCAGATGTTACCAAGGCTAATGGCCGCCTCCATCGAGAAAACGGGAGAAAAAGCCAAAGTGCTCATACTCGTCGCCACCAGTGGCGAT
>CALNBC010000152.1 GCA_937874755.1 uncultured Clostridia bacterium | reverse complement strand
TCCGAGCCGAGGGCGAAGGGGGCGAGCTTGGCTGCCACCGCGGCGGCGGAGCCGCCCGAGGAACCGCCCGGTACCCGCGCCTTATCTACTGGGTTTTTTGTCTTTTTGAAGAAGCTGGTCTCCGTCGAGGAGCCCATGGCGAATTCGTCCAAATTCAGCTTGCCCAGCAGTACGCACCCCGCATCCGCCAGTTTTTTGACTGTCGTGGCGGAATAGGGCGGCACGAAGTCCTCGAGCATCTTGGAGGCGCAGGTTGTTTTAATTCCGTCTGTGCAGAAATTGTCCTTTATTGCGTAGGGAATGCCGTCCAGCGAGGAGAGTGCTGCGCCGTTGCGCCTTCTCTCGTCCGAGGCGGCGGCTTCCTTTAGGGCGCGCTCAGGGGTGACAGTCAGGTACGAGCAGATTTCGCCGTCTTCCTGTTCTATGGCGGCAAGGTACGCCTTTGTTATTTCAGTAGAGGTGAGCGCGCCTTCCGAAAGCAACTTGGAAAGCTCCGCCACCGTATAATCCCTTATTTCCATATTGCCCTCCTCAGTCCACGACGCGGGGCACGAGTATGCTTGTCTCGTCGTGCCTGGGGGCGATATCCAGCATAACGCTGCGCTCGTAGGAGGGCTGTACGCCGTCTTCGCGGAATACGTTTTGCATGGGAACCGCGTGAGTTGTGGGCGCAACGCCTGTAACGTCCAGTCCCATGAGCTTGTCTGCAAAGGCAATCATGCCGCTCATCTCGCCCTCCAGTCTTTCGGCTTCCTCATCCGAAAGGGAGAGGCGGGAGAGTTCCGCCACGTGCAGCACCTGTTCTCTAGTAATCTTCATGTATTACGACCTCGCATTGGCTGATTTAATGCTTTATTGTAGCATTTTGATCAATGCGCGGCAACAAAATACGGTAAAAAGTCCGGTTGGCACCCTGGGGCAACAGCGCGGCGCTGGAGCAATTCAAAACGCAAGCACCGCTGACTTGATTAGATGTACTAAATTCCCATTCGGCTTGTATATTCTGCCCAAAATATATATAGTAAAAGCATATTATTATTCATTTTGACTAATAATAAAATGCTTCACTAATTTTAAGGAGGAATGATATGGAACCTGAATTGCGGCTTGCGGTATTGATCGACGCCGAAAATTTTTCCAGCAAGCACGTCAAAAAACTGTTCGACGAGATAGCGGAGGACGGGCACGCTTCGATTCGCCGAGTGTACGGCGGGTGGGACGCCCCCCAGCTTCGCCCCTGGAAGAAGGTTATGGAAACTTACTCCATATCCACCAGGCAGGAATGCTGCTACTCGTCGGGCAAGAGCGCTTCAGACTCGGCAATGATAATTGACGCGATGGACATACTTTACACCGATGTGGTGGACGGCTTTTGCATCGCATCATCGGACGGCGACTTCACCAACCTGGCGCGGCGTTTGCGCGAAGCGGGCAAGTTCATTCTCGGAGCGGGAGAAAACAAGACTCCGAAAGCATTTGTAAATTCATGCAACAGATTTATATATGTAGATCTTTTGGACGACGATGCTTCTCCCGAAGATGATTCGAGCAACGGCCCAAAGGCGGAAAATGCCCAGTCCAGCAAAAAGGACAACCGACAAAAGGACTACGAGGACAATGCGCCTTCAAAAGTAATTGCTCCCACTAGGGACAATTCCCAAGATGACGAAATTGGACCCACCCCCCTCGAAGCTATCAAGAGCGCGCTCATCAAATACTTCGAAGCCAAGGCGAGCCTCGGCTCGGAAAAGCGTGCGCACCTAAGCGCTATAGGCAATTACCTTCGCAAAAAGCACCCCGACTTTGACTGCAGGAACTACAAATGCAAGACACTGGCCCAGTTCATAAAGCGCTTCGACGAGTTCGACATAGAAGAACAGCCGAGCGAAGGCGACCCGCGGGTCAAGACGATGTACGTCGTATGCAAAAAGAGCAACGGAGACAGCAAAAAAGCCAGGTGACCGAATCGTCACTTGGCGGTAGATTTGCGCTAAGCTTAGCAGGTCTAAACCCTTGCTCCCCCTATGTGAAGGCAGCGCGAACGGGCAAATGTGTAGCTGGAAAGCGGTCGCCAAAGCGCGTCGTAGGTATGCGCGGCGACATAGATTTCCCCGCCGGACGTACCCAGCACTACAGGCGAATGATAGAACGTGCCGTCGGCGCGCCCGAGCTGGATTACATCCCCGGGCATAGCCTCCGCGAGGCTTACGACGCGCGCGAAAGGACCGACCCCATCGTTGGTGTTCAGGAAATTGTAGAGGTACTGAACGCCCGTCCAGGACGGCGTCCTGTTCGAAGAAGTTATATAGAACCAGCCAAATGTCAGGGTGTAGTTCATAACACCGCAACCCGCATAAATGCACTGAGACGCAAAGTTCGTGCAATCGCCGCCGAGCTTCTCAAAATCATAAAATGCGGGGTTGCGGGACAGTGCCCAGCGCTCGGCGTAGGCAACCGCCGCGGGGCGGTTGTACGCGATGGTTCTCATAGCACAAAATCACACCTTTCCCAACATAGTATGTATGCGTGGGAACGGGTGTGATTTTTCATCTTTGCTTAAATGCGATGTCTTTTCAAATGTACTGTGCTATGCGTCGCAACCGCGCAAACCGGCATCAATATCGACCGAATCTCCCATAGAGCGATACATAAAGTACATGTAAAAACTAGCCCAAAAATTATCCGCAAAGCATTGACCTACATTTCATAAGGTGGTATCATACATAATGTCGTACCGGTACTACAAATACGTCAAGAGCATACGAACCAATCAAGCATCTCAAACATCAATCTATGGCAACAAGTTAATAGGAGGACATCATGATCGATTTCACAAAAATAACCAAGGAAAACTTCGGCAAGCATTTTGACCATACCTGTCTGGGCAAATGGCGCTCCGAAGAAGAGATTCGCGCCGCTGCGCGCGTTGCCCGCAAGTACAATGTCGCCTGTTTTGGCACCAGCACCAGCTACTGGACCCCCGTCGTTTTGGAAGAACTCGAAGGAACCGACATCACCGCTGGCATCGGCGTTGACTTCCCCTTTGGCGCTTCCGCACCCGCCGTTAAAGCGATGGACGTGGAATACGGCATCAAGCGCGGTGCGACTTGCGTGGACTACGTCATCAACCTTGGCGCGTTCAAGTCCAAGCAGTACGACGTTATTCATGAGGAAGCCCGCGTCGTGCGCAAGGCGTGCGGATCCATCATGTGCAAAGCCATCCTCGAAGTGTGCTATATGGACGATGAAGAAGTGCGCACCGCATGCGAAATCGTTGCTTCCGAAGGCATCGAATGGGCAAAGAGCAGTAGCGGTCAGTACGCGGGACCGACCATCAACCAGGTTCGCATAATGTGCGACGCCGTAAAGGGCAGCAATACCCGCGTCAAGGTCGCAGGCGTCAAGGCACCAAAACCCATCAACGCCGCCGCGTACATGTTGGCAGGCGCGGATCTCATCGGTACTCAGGATGCTGACATGATAATCGAATCGCTTGACGAACTGCGTGCCATAGGCATGATTCCCGAGTACAAGGCTGACTAAAGTTTTCGCTCAACGGTTCATCGCATATCCTTTTCGGCATCAGCTCAAATCATTGAAGTATTTATTCGGCTCGGGCGTCTTATTGCGCCCGACAGCCGGATAGAATTCAGCAAAACCAAATCATCGTTTTCCTGCCACCCACCTATCTAACAACACAAGCGCAAGCGCTCGGGAGAACCATACCCCTAATCATCATTCAAAATCTTATTAATTCATATCATTTTTGCTGTTGGCTTATGCATATAGGCGGACAAGCATCATGAAACACAAAAAACCAAAGGAGAGCACACATGAAGTATATCGCAGGTATCGACGTAGGCACCAGCGGCACAAAAACCATGATTTTAGACACCGACGGCAATGTCATCGGTTCAGGTTATCTCGAATACGGTAGCCTGTATCCCCATCCCGGCTGGGTGGAACAGGACGCGGAGCTTATCATCAACAAGACTTTTGAAACGTGCAAGATAGCCATCGAAAAGTCAAAAGTAGATCCGAAGAACATCGCATCTATCGGCTTTTCCACCCAGCGCTCCACCTTCGCCATGCTGGGTGAAGACATGAGACCCATTGAGAATGTATTTTACAGCTGGCAGGACGGCCGTAGCGCATCGCTGCTGGGGGAGATGGCGGAAATTATGGATCCCGAAGTAAAGCACCTCAAGAACGGCATGCCCCATAATCCCTATGATTCCCTGCCCAAGATATACTGGATAATGAAAAACAAGCCCGAAGTCTACAAGGTGACCAAGTATATAAGCACCATGACGGACTATGTGTTGCTCCGCTTCGGCATGGACGGCATGAAGACCGAGCTGACCTGCGCAAACTGCACAGATCTCATCGACCCCATCGCCAAGGACTGGTGCTGGGAGGTAATAGACGCGTTCGGCATCGACCGCGCAAAGCTGGCGCCCCTCGTCGGCCCATCAACGGTGGTCGGTCACATTACCGAAGAATTGAGCGAGCTGACAGGGTTTGCAGTGGGCACCCCAGTCTGCACCGGCTCGGGCGATCAGCAATGCTCCGCAGTCGGCGCAGGCGTCGTCACCGAAGGCGCCGCCAGCCTTACTCTTGGCACCTCGGGATTCCTCGTAATAGGCTCCGAGCATGCCGACCTGGCAAAGCTTCCCGGAATAATGTTCGCCAACAACGCGGGCAACACAGACCTTTATGAGCTGGAGTGCC
>CALNBC010000151.1 GCA_937874755.1 uncultured Clostridia bacterium | reverse complement strand
TGGACGTTGAAAATCACGCTGGAAGACAACGGGGATACGGTGCCGTCTGCGGTTCTGGCGCGAACATCGAGCTTGTACGTGCCGGCGGCTTCGGGAACATAACCGAAGTACCAATAGACCCACTTGTCTGCTGTGGCGCTATCGACTGCGCAAGCAGTCCACGTCTCACCCCCGTCCATGGAGAATTCCACGGCGGCGACAGTGCTGCCGCAGTCGTCGGCATAGCCTTCGAATGTCAACAGGTCGCCTACGTTAAATACCGTTTCGCCGAACTGGTTGGCAATGCTGACTTTGGCGCGCTGTTCAGGCCTTGCGGCGTCCAGCTCGGGCTCTTCGTCTGCGGCGATGAGCTCTATTTCGGTTACTTGGCGGGTGAAGTAGGACGCGACTTGCCCGGGCATCCACAGCTGTACGGGACCGCCGTTTTCAGGGGTGAGTCCCTCGCCGCCAACCGCATACACCAGCATCGCACCGTTTTCGGTAGCGAGCTTCAAGGGCAGGGGCTTGCCGTAGCCATCCGAGCCACGGACGATAACGGTATTGTACTCTTCGCCTATGTCCGCCATCTCGATGACATCCGCCAAAGGCATACCTGTAATCTCAGCATTTGCGACGGAGCCGCTGGTGCTGCAGGAGCATTTCATGATGCTGTTTTGTCCGTTTTCCCTTATCTCTTTGAGGGATATTGTGGAAACCTTCTCCATGCCGCCGTTGATGTTCAGATAGTAATCCTCGTAATCGACTTCGCCGAATGCGAAGCCGGGCTTAGCGCACATGGCGGTGGCAGCGGTTCCGAAGAGGCTGAACACCTTGTCCGACGGGGTGAGCACATTCTGGTTGTAGCGAAATTCGCCTTGTACATTTGCGATTTTGTTGTACGCAACCGCCTCCGACTCCTCGACTATCAGTCCGGATTCCAGTTCTGCCGCTACTTCGGCGGCGGAAGCGTCCTCGACTGGAGCGATGGGGGCTACGGCATCGTTTGTCTGCGCGGGCGCACAGCCTGCAAGTGCGGATACGCTCGCAACGCCTGCAACTGCGGCAGCTATTGTTTTCTTTTTCATAATTTGCCTCCTTTCCGCTTATTCGGCGTTGAACATTACTTCGTCGGGCAATGTGGTTATCATTCCGTCTGCCGTCTCCGCGCGCACAGATATGACGTATGCGCCAGGATCCTCGGGGGTATAGGTGAAGTACCAGTAAATCCACTTGCTCAGGTCTGAATCAGACGTGTCGAAGCGGGTCCAGGTCGCTCCGCGATCTAGGGAGAATTCCATCGCTATAATCTGCTTGTCGAACGCATGGGCGAAACCTTCGAAGGTGTAGGGCTTGCCCGCTTCGATGATTTGACCCTCGCTGAAGTAGTAGAAACCCGCGTTAGGTTTATTGAAGGGGGTTCCGTCGGCAGTGTACCAGCCGTCGAATATCTTGATGTCCTCAGTGTCGACGACCTCAATCTCGCAAACCCTGCGGATGAAGGATGGCGCTGCGGTGCCGGGGTTGTATGTAGTCAGAGGGTAGCCCTGACCCCAAGGGAGTCGCTGACCGTTGATTTCGTAAACCAAATAGCTGCCGAATTGCTCTGTGACGCTGAGCAGACTGCCACGCGCCCAGTCAGCGTGGTCTCTGCTCATGAACGCCTTGGCGCTGTCCTGAACACCGGCTTTTTCGAGCAGCCAAGAAATCGGTATGCCTGTGATTTCGACGTTGGCAATATAGGGACCGCCGTTGGAGTTCATTACGCACTGGTTCGTGACTATTTGCTTTTCGGAAGGAGCCTGCGCGATAAGCTCCGCCAGAGTTATGGTAAAGGGATTGTCTACACAGCCGGTGACGCTGATGGTCCAGTTGTTGAACAGTTCCTCGTCGAGGGGAACATCTGCCATGGCGGCGCCGTTGCGCTTATAGTCCTCGGAGGTGTACATCCAGCTTGCAAAGAACACGTCGTCTGTATCGGTGAGCACGTTCTGGTCGTAGGTGAACTCACCCTGGACGTTTGCCACAGAGCCAATGCCCTGCAACACATCGTACTTTGCTTCCTCCCAAAGGAGCATACCTTCGCCGTTTTCGGTGGCGCTGTGGCATGACATGCAGTTGCCTGTGAATGTGTCTCTGGAGTGGATGCCGTGTATAAGTGAGCCAAACTCGTACATCTGCCAAACGTAGCCTTCGCCGTGCGTGTGGCAAATGAGGCAGTCAAGCACGGTCATGTCGAACCCGTAGTTGTTTTCATAGCTAAGGTGCTCATAATCCATTGTAGTGAGCAGATCGACCAAATTGCCGTGGCAAGATGCACAACCGCGATTGTCGGCGTTGAGGTAATAGGTGTTGTAGGACGCACTTGCACCCGGGCGATGGAAGTAGCCACCGCCGTCATTAGGGGTGCGCTGGATGCGAACGCCGTTGTCCAGGGTGATTACCTTGGGGGCATAATCTACGGCACGTTGCTCCATATCGTCAAACATCTCGATTATGGCGCCTTCGCCGGGATAATTCTCCTCTATAGGCGCTTCCGCTTCGGGTGTAGCTTCCGGAGTATCCGTTTCGACGGGAGCCGCTGTTTCGACAGGTGCAGCGGTTTCTTCCGGCTGAACTGCCGGCGTCTCCTCGGGGGCGTCGACCGTTTCAGCCGCGCAGCCTACCAGCATGGCAACGGCCAGCAGACAGCACAGCAGAATGAGCAGACTTTTCTTGCGCATGTTAATCCTCCTCCTTTTTATTGCGTTTTCCGCAAACTTATACTCAATTCTACGTTTTTGACAAAGAAGGGACAATGTCGTAATCGACATTGTCCCTGAGATAAACATATCATTTGACACATTCTTTTTAATGCTATGCCATATTTGAATCACATTCCTGGCTTTTAAGAAGTTTTAACATAATACGGCGATGCCGTCGGGTCAGATGCCTTCACCGGCAGCCGCAGCCTTATCATCATATCGCGTGCTTCGTACATGAATGCGGGCGTTTCGGCGAGTATCTCGCAGTAGTAATCGTCGCTCAGCTCGTAACCGTTTTCTTTTGCGATGTCCAGCAGCCAGTTGAGGTACTTGCTCTCCATGTGATACCCTTCGGCGTCAAACATAGTGTCCGTTGTGATGGTGAGCGCGTATCCCGCGGGAAGGCGCTTAGGGTCGTTTCCCAGCCCCAGCGGGGCAAACACGTACCCCCCGATGCAGAGCGGCTTGCGCTTTAGCATCGATTCCCGAGAGACTACACACGCTACGTTATGGAACATGGAAATGGGCAGATTCTGCTTGATGAGCTGATGCTTTATGGAGCGAAGGCTGCGCTCCCAGCGGGCGAGCATGGGCGTTTCGTGCGAGCGGTGAGCGGCCACGACATAATTTTCCACGGGGAAGAACAGCGCGTTGCGCCCCTGTACCCATTCCAGCGTCGGCACGCCGCAGGCGGGCCTATCATTGAAAATATCGCAGGAGCTTATAAGGCTCTCGTTGGAATGGCGGGCAATTTCCAGCTCATTTATGCGATTGTCTATTTCCTCTCGTTGCCTAACGAGAAGGCTGTGCATATAGTCAACATCCTTGCTATCCAGCACTGTGCGTATTTCTTTAATAGATAGCCCTATGTCCTGCAGTCGGCGTATTATGTCCAATATGGATGATTGCGCTATAGAATAATAGCGGTAGCCCGTTTCATCGTCTACAATCTCAGGCAGGAGTATGCCCTCTTTTTGATAGAACATGAGTGTCTTCTTGGTGACTCCGTTCATGTCGGCAAACTGACCCGTAGTCATCCTGTTAACGGTGTAGTCCTGCTCCATGACCATCCCCCTTCCATATTATATCTGTAACGATATTACTATTTTGCAGCACACTTGTCACGCCATGATTTGAATTAAACACATGTTAAATGCTTGACTATGCCCTTAGGACACCCTATATACTTGTAATTGATAAGGGGGGGTTATATATGCAACCCGCATATTACTCTAACATGGAGGACTATAAGGACGAAATAGTCAAAAACTCACAAGTGTCTGCGGGAAAGTACTATACCTGTGAAAGCAGCAAAGCGTACCTCATACTTTGCTATGACGGGTGTGCGTATATTTCATATTCAGGTAAAACTATCGAATTGCCCGCAGGGCAATACTGCCTCGTCGCGGGGGTGGCTAGGTTTGCCGTCGACCCGCGATGCGACGGAAAGGTATACCTACTTCCCTTTGACCCCTCAAGGCATATCAAATCCGGTGAAGCGCCGAAGGGTTTTATGCTTCATTGCCTGAGCAGCGAAGGGCTACTCGTGCTTGACGCGATGCACCAGGAGCTCGAGCGCCAAAAAGCAGGGTATTGCGCGGTCGTTTCTGGATTAGCGATGCGTCTGCTGGAGGAAGCCGTTAGCGAGTATGCCTCCCGTCAATGCAAGCCCAAGGAGCTGAGCATAGAAGAAATAGAAAAGTACATACTTGACCACAGTTCGGAAGCGACTCTCAAATCCGCCGCAGCACACTTCTATTACCACCCCAATACGCTCGCCAAATTTATCCGAAGTAAATGCGGTAAAAGCTTCTCGGTGCTTTCCCGCGAAATAAGATTAAACCGCGCTGCCCGCCTGCTGGCAGAAACAGACCTTCCGGTATACAAAATCGCTAAGCTTTGCGGTTATCACAACATGACCCATTTTTATGACTTGTTCGAAAAGACTTACGGCAAGACTCCTAGCAACTATCGCGCTTAGTGGCGATTTGGGAGATAATATTACCTGCACACTGTTTCAACACTAAAACCAAGGTTAAATAGTACTTCTGTGGATTCCTGTATTCTATTCAAGTGATGTATTCCTGCGACATCATAAAGGGAGCCCGTAATTGTGGAGGAAAAACTGGCAGAAATTCAGCTGTATTGGAGTGTTGTAAAGCATAATCATCAAAGCTGATTAGCGATAAAATATGTATGGCTGCTGACGAAATGTTGGCAGCCTTTGTCGATTGTGTATCTGTCGATTGCGTATAGGTATACGTTAATATGGCAAAGTTATCATACATATCAGACTAATGCCATTGCCGAATAGCCAAATATAAGTATAATTAGTATTAGTATGTTAAGTCTCGGTTGTTTTTAACGACTTATCGAACCATATTGTTCTGTATTACATTAATCGGAGGGTAAATTGAGCAGTTTAATCAGCAAAGAAGCACTTGAAGAACTACACCTTCCTCAACCTTGCCAGCTCGGTATCATGGTTGACGATGTAGAAAAAGCCGCACCTGCATACTTGCATTTCACAGGTCAACAAGGCTTTAGGGAATATCGTATGCTTAATACAGAAGGAGCTATTTTCCGCGGCGAATCTGTCAACTTTGTCATAAAGATAGCTAAGCTTTTCTGGAATGAGCTTGAGCTAGAACTTATGGAAGTTGTTGATTCTCCATTCCATGCTGAATTTTACGAAAGACACGGTCAAGGCATTCATCATCTCGGCTTTCGCGTGAAGGATGTTAAAGCTTATTACCCTGTGTTCGAGAAGTTTGGTGCTCCCCTACTCTGTTCCAGCCATTGGATAAATAAAATCAACGGTCCCACCTGTTGCGCTTATTTCGATACCACAGAGAAGCTTGGCGTCATACTGGAGCTAGTGGGGCCTTATAAAGAATAAGTCATAAATTGAGCCCGGCAGGGCAAGTATTTTCCGGGCTGGATATGGCAGCATATCTTGATTATCTTCTGCTGATGTTATGTGCAATCACTAAAAGTGCTTGAGATTATATTCGCCGCATTTGACAGATTCGCTTTCGTGACATAAAGTATTTTCTTGAAAGGACGGACTAAACATGGTTCAAACGAAATTCCTAACCAAACAGGGCGAATCTGCTATTGCTGTGGCCAATCTACTTGTAGAATTTGAGAAGGGTGCGCGGTTGCCTAATATCAGCGATCTTTGCACAAAGCTGGGCGTAGGCGCAGGGACGGTTCAAATGGCGCTCAAAATGCTCGAGGATTCAGGCGAGATTACGCTTCAATCCCATGGCCATCAAGGTACCATCATAACAGATATTAACCGGGTGGGACTTTGGAAATTGGCTGGCAACGACTGGATTTCATGTACAATGCCACTTCCCTATACAAAGCGTTTTGAAGGTCTTGCCACCGCGCTTTACAAGCAGTTTGAAAGGGCTGCTGTACCCTTTAACATATCGTTCGTGCGCGGAGGAGCCATCAGGATTAAGCGCCTTGTGGACGCTAAAAATAATTTTGTTATATGCTCAAGAATGGCTGCAGAGCTCGCCAAAAAGGAGTTTCCGAAGCTCGAGATCCTGTTTGATTTCGGGGAAAATTCTTATATTGGTAAAAGCGGTCTCGTGTTTTCCGACGAAAATGAGACCCGTATAAGGGACGGCATGAAGATAGCAGTGGATAAACACTCTTATGACCACCCGAACATCATACATACTGTCTGTAAAGATAACGACGTTGAACTTGTCGAAATCAAGTATTCAGAGATATTCGCTAAGCTGGAATCCGGCGAAGTGAACGCAACTATCTGGAATTGGGACGAGCTTATCGAAAAGTATAACCGTAAGGTGCATACCATCGAACAAACTCCCCAAATGCGGGAAATCATCCATGAATCAGAAAAAGCTGTGTTGGTAGTAATGGGAAAAAACGCAAAATACAGGATGCTCCTTAGGGACATAATAGACTGTGAATCAGTTAAAAGAATTCAGAAAGAAGTAATAGACGGCAAAACAATGCCCTCTTATTGATTGTGCCGCAACAGAAGAGTGGTACGCAGCACGGCATGCTTTTATGTGTTGACAAACCGTATAGTCCTTGTATAAACTAAAGTTGCAAAAACAGAATTTCGTATATTCATTGGCTGTATGTTTACGCACGAAATTTAACATAAGGGAGTACACCATGCTTAATGCCATTTTTGACAGGCGCAGTATCCGCTCGTATACCGATGAACCTATCGATAGAGAAACGCTGACCTATTTGCTTCGTTGCGCTATAAAATCTCCAACTGCACACTATTTGCAGCCCTGGCATTTTGTAGCTGTGACAAACAAAGCATTATTGGATGAGTTCAATGCGGATTTTCACAGAGTATACAAAGACGCCCGACCAATAAGTAAAAAGCCTTTAACAGATGATTACAAACTTTTCTTTAACGCTCCCGCCGTAATCTTCGCGTATGTTGCACCACACGGGAATCAGTTCTCCCGTTTAGACTGCGCCATGGCGATTGAAAACGTCGCACTGGCAGCAACGGATCTTAAAATTGGTTCAGTTGTAATCGGGTACTCAATTATTATGCTCAATGAATACCCCGAACTGAACGAAAAGTATAAAAACCTATTCAACGTGCCGGAAGGATATGAGCCCGTGTTATCAATCGCACTTGGCAAAAGCAAAAATGCTTGGCCTGACCAAAGACCCAGAGACGAAAGCAAGTTCTCTATAATTGAATAAGGTATATTAATCGAATATATTTGCAGGGGTTCTAAAGCTTTAGAACCTCTGTTCTTATTTATTGCATAGAGCGCAAGGCGTATGAAGAAAACCGTTTTAACGAGCATTAACAATTAAGCAAAAATAAAGCAATCGAATGTTTTTATGGACGCCAATATTCAAGAATAACTGACAAGTTCATTGTTAAAGCGGATAAACATATACAAATCGATTTATAAATCGATTTATAAATTTTCTGAAATGCACCCTTGACATATGCAATAAATAGGGTTATCATTTGCGCATAATCAATATCCCGTTTACTGAATATTGAGAGAGACCCCTCACACTTCTATTCAATTCTCAAGGAGGATCAAAGATGCCAAAAGCCCATTATGACCCAATTATTTTCTGTCAGCGAGAATCGCTGAACATGGACGATTTCATAGTTGCAACATACTATGCAAAAGCTGAGACGACCGACGTTCTTATGCGTGCGGGTGCAATAGCTGTCGAGCAGACCACCGGAACATGGATGCGCGTTCCCGATGAAACCGACGATGTCAGAAGGGGTCACGTTGGCCGCGTTATCGCGGTGCATAACATACCCGGATATGAGCTCTCCTGTCCCACAAAAGAAAGAACCTTCATCATGCAGGTCGCTTTCCCATGGAAGAACATAGGTCAGCAGCTTCCCCAGCTTCTTTCTACTGTTTTCGGCAACATTTCCATGAGCGGCAACCTCAAACTACTTGACCTCGAATTCCCAAAATCTTTCACCGACGGATTTGCAGGTCCTCAGTTTGGTGTTAAGGGTGTACGTGAATTGGTTGGCTGCATGGACAGACCTCCGGTTCTGGCGATGATCAAACCCTGCACAGGGATACCTGTTGACGTTATCGAAAGACAGTTCTATAATCTTGCAATGTCTGGAATCGACTATATTAAGGATGATGAACTTATCGCCGATCCCGCCCATGCTCCCTACTATGAGAGGCTTGAAGCCTGCCTTAAGGCAAGCGACAGGGCTTTCAAGGATAGCGGTCACAGGGCGATTTATGTGCCCAACATCACCGACCGTCAGGACAGGGTGTTTGAGAAAGCCCATAGATCTATTGAAATGGGTGCACAAGCGCTCATGCTCAACTCTCATGCAACAGGCTACGGCGTTCTAGGCGCATTGGCAGCAGACAAGTCGATCAATGTTCCGTTGCTTTCACACCCATGCTATGCAGGTGCAGGCTATGTGAGCCCCGACAGCGGCATGTCCTCCTCCATCGTATTCGGTAAGTTCAGCCGTCTCGAAGGCGCAGACATGGTTGTGTACCCCTGCTCCTACGGCAAGGTTCCCTCTCTGCCCGACAGGTACGTCAGGGCTGCCCAGGGTATGCTCTCCGACTTCAACGGCTTGAAGAATTGCTTCCCGAGCCCGGCAGCAGGCCTGTATCCAGGACTTGTTCCTCAGATACTGAGCGACCTCGGCCCCGACGTTATGCTAGGCGCAGGCGCTGCAATGCACGCTCACCCCATGGGCATGAAGGCGGGCGTAGATGCTCTGCATCAGGCCGCAGAGGCATGGAAGAAAGACATTCCCCTCGAAGAGTATGCCAAGGAGCATCCCGAACTGCAGGCCTCCATCGATATCTGGGGCATATACAATCCCAACAAGTCGATTTTCGAGCTCACTAACTAATCGCGACCGTATAGACCAAAGGTTTTATCCAGGGCAGTGCATCTTTATTAGGTGCACTGCCTCGAAAGGAGCATAGAAGGTTTTGTACAATGTATCGTTGGAAGACAAGATTGTACTGATCACCGGAGCCGCCCAGGGCATAGGCAAAAGCATAGCTATTAAGCTTGCCGAGGCCGGATGCAAGGGCATGGCTATCATCGACATAAAGAAAGATGCAAACGGCGAACAGACCCAGCAAGAACTTGAAGAGTTTGGCGTCGAAGTGGAATTCATCGTTGGCGACGTATCCAGTGAAACTGTCATTCAGAATGCAGTAAAGCACTGCATGGACAAATGGGGTAAGATAGACATCCTCGTAAACAATGCCGGTATAGCATTCATGGATACACTCGAGACCGCCACAAGCGAGCATTGGGATCTCGTGCTAAATGTCAATCTGCGTTCTGTTTTTCTGACTCTCAAATACGTAAGTGCAGTAATGAAAGAACAGGGATTTGGCTCGATAATCAACATGTCATCTATCGCGGGTATAACGGGAGGAAGCACGGGGCCGGAATACGGTGCATCCAAGGCTGGAGTTATCGCTCTGACCAAATTTGCCGCTAAGACTCTAGGACCTTACGGCATACGCGTGAACGCTGTTGCACCCGGAACCATTGAGACCGACATGATAAAGCGAACTTATGCAACACTTGATGAAGAAACTGTAAAGAAGAAGCTCTCCAAAATACCAATGCAGAGAATGGGTGACCCTTCTGAAGTGGGAAAAGCGGTACTATTCTTAGCGTCCGACATGAGTAGTTATGTCAGCGGTGATACCCTCTGCGTAACAGGCGCGCGTATGGACTAATAGAATACGGCCTGAAGCCAAGTTTTTGACATTGCACCAATGCAGGTCAAAAACTCGGCTCTAGGTTGCAAATATTGACCAAAGTAAATTCAAAACTCCAGTCAACTAACAAACATAATTCCTAACTACAACACTCACACAAACCTTTACAACAACACAGAATAGTGCACATATCATATACGCATGTCAAAACAGTGTATGAAAAATACGTACTTCGATTCACAAAAGAATAAAGGAGAAACGAGATGACAAAGTACCTTTTAAGCATTGATAATGGTTTGACCAATTCAAAAGCGGTTCTTTTTGATACCAATGGGAATGAGGTTGCGGTTTCAAGGCGCTCGTTTGAAGTCAACTCGCCGCATGTAGGCTGGGTTGAAGCCAATGCAGAAACGCTTTGGGAGAAAACAGTTGACTGCATTCGCGAAGTAATTGCGAGTGCAGGAATCGATGCTGCGGATATAGGCGGAATCGGTTGTTGCGCCTACGGTAACGGTGCTTTTTTTGTAGCCAAGGACGGCAAGCCTAGCTACCCTGCCCTCGGATCTAATGACAACAGAGCTGTTGAGGTTGCTATCAGATTGTCAAAGTCACCCGAAAGCAAGCGGATAATTGAAATAAACAATACACCGATATTCTCTTTCCAACCTGCAGTAATCGCTCGCTGGCTCAAAGAAAATGAACCCGAAGTATACGAAAACACAGATTGGATATGCGCCTGCAAGGACTACATCAACTGTAAACTGACAGGCAATAAAATGCAGGAAAGGAATGACGTATCTGGAGCTGCATTTCTGGATATGCAGACAAGGGAATACTCACAAGAGCTTTTTGATCTATTCGGAGTGCCGGAAATGATGCAAAAGGTAGCGCCTCTTGCAGAGAAAAGCGACAGCATCGTTGGAACGGTTACCAAAGAAGTGGCCGAGCTTACCGGTCTGGCAGAAGGAACCCCCGTTTGCGCAGGCATGATGGACGTAGCCGCGGGTGCTATCGGCTGTGGTGTCGTGGACGAACGATACGGTTGCGCTATTGTCGGAACCTGGAGCATTGACGAAATCGTCACCGATAGATTTTTTAAAAACGCCACGTCTACGCAAGTATTTGCTGTAGGAGGCAAAATTCTCACGCTTAACAGTGGAGCAACTTCGACCGGTAACCTGGAGTGGTTTGTAAAGCAATTCGGCCCGCTACTAAAGGACACCATTGCTGCAAAGAATCAGTCCATATATGATTACCTTACAGAGCAAGCCGCACTCATAGGACCCGGCGGAACGAACGTCATCTATCTGCCTTACATCGGAACGCCCAATGCACATCCCTATGGTAGAGCGATGTTCAGCAACATACACTCCAGCAACAGTTTCACCGAACTTATACACGCTCTGTTTGAAGGCATCACTTTTGAGCATAAGCGCAATTTCGACATGCTTCTCGAGCAAGGAGCGAAAATTCCCGTGCTCAGGCTTGCTGGAGGCGGCGCAAAGAGCGCGTATTGGAGCCAAATGTTTGCTGATGTTATGAACGTACCCGTCGAAATCGTCAATGTGACCGAGATGAGTGGAATGGGTGCCAGCATAGCCGCGGGTGTAGGCGCAGGTATCTTTAAGAGCTATGAAGAAGCGTTTGCAAGCATGATCGATACTTCCAAGGTATTTGAGCCTATTAAAGAAAACACCGAAAAGTACCTGAATCGTTACAAGAGCTGGATTGCCACAGTTAACGGCATGTGCGAAGTTTGGGATAAGGGCGGAATCGCCCTAGAGTAGTACATATTTGTGCCCGGTTGGCAACAGGGTTAGCAAGAACAATAACTGATTTTACAAAGTGTAATACGAATCGGGAACTCGCAGCGCGGGTTCCCGGCTATTTTCTAATATGTTATTGACATATTTGTCGTTCAGCTTGTTGAACTTGGCTACAGGCACCATGCTGCCATTGTTGGCAATCGCCAGCTCAACGTCCTTACCCCCTTCTCCTTTGCCTTTAAGGGCGGCGGCGGCCTGGTTATACAGGGCTTCGCCCAACAGTTCCTTAAGTCCCATCTTCATTCCTCCCGATTAGGTTTTTCACGGGTAACCCGCCCGCGTTCCGGTCGCCGGTGTCTACGCCCCGACGCAGCGCAAAATAAAAACGCCCCGAGGGACGTTTGAAACAAATTAGAGAGTTTTCATACGCATCCAGCCTGCGCCATGGCGGCATTCAGCCGGCTCAACTGCACTGCAATCCATTCGACAACCGTCTCATCGCGTGCGATATCCGTAAGCCCGCTTTCGAAAAGGAATGCATGCACGATCTCATGCCGTAGAACTTTCTGCTTGTAGGCGTCCATATCCGAGAGATTCAACAACTCATCTGCGTACTTCTTTTTGATGGTGATCGTTCGCGCTGTATAATCGCAGTAGCCGTCTGCATCGGCTAGTTTCGAGTTCTCCTCCTCTGTCTGGCTTTGGATCGTCCATTCGCTTCCAAGAATATTAATTGTCATGGCTCCCTCCTTTGGGCATCAAAAAACCGCCTTGCTTTCGCTTGGCGGCCAAAATTGTGTTTAAGCAAACTTAATTACAGTCCCCGAATCCCTCCGAATATACAGCCAGATGTCTTACATTCGACCGCTTCAGAATTCCCGCGGATCGTATATTATCTCGTTCCCACATCTCGGGCACAAGACTTTGATCTTAGGATTCTCAAGTTTCTTTTCAAGAGCATCCCACTCTGCTTTTGTATAAGTTTTACGGTCGATAGCCATAGATAATCTCCTTGGCAACCTCTGAATACTTGAAATAATATCCTGCCTCTCTTGCTCTGTTGTACGCATCCACAATCAAGGCTGTGCGCTCTGCCTGGGATAGGTTGGGCGCCCTCAAAGCAGCAACATAGCTTGCACGCATTTCGTCTCGCCAATCGCCAACTGTATAGCCGGAAGGCGCAAACTTTAAGTGACCATAATATTCATGAGCAAGCACTACTTTTGATGACATCGTATCACGCGCATTTTTTGATGTCAAGTCAGGAAACACATCACCACGGACGTTTATGATGCCCGTATTGTCATCATATCCAGTGCGCGATCCGGCATTGAAGCGAAAAACCTCCTTACTTGCTCCAATATCATCAATTTCGGACAAGAGCGTAACCTGTTCCTCATCGGTTATGACTCGTCCAGGAGCCTGCCTTAAACCCATTGCCATGTCTCGCGAAAAGCCCCTGGTAGATACCGCTGTCTTTGTCCACTCCTCATAGGTCATATCCGCCGGGACAAGAATATAATTTCCGTCCTTGTCCCTCGCAGCCCGCATGTTATTTTCGGTTTCCAGACCGTCAAATACCGCTACGGTGGTGCACCGACAGCGCGGGTGAAAGGGTGGGTAGTTCTCACCCATCCGGGCATCCGCGACGGCGTGTTCCTGCCCGTCTTTGGGACCGCAGGTTTTACAGGTGCGTTCATCCAACTGGACAAGAACCTCGTATCGCTCGATTCCGCAGTCCTTGT
>CALNBC010000150.1 GCA_937874755.1 uncultured Clostridia bacterium | reverse complement strand
GGCTACATAGCCCTTTCCTTGGTGGTTTTCGGCAGGCGCAATCCTATAGGCGTTTTCCTGGGCGCGCTTTTTATGGGCGCAGCAAACGCCCTGCAGTTCAAGATGCAGGCGCTTAATATAGATATGCCTATTCAATTCTTCACAGGGTTGCCCTATATCATGACCGTTGTGGTGTTGCTGTTGAGCGCTTCGCGCAAAAGCACTGAGCCAGGCGGCCTGTCCAAGCCATATATACGCAGCATGCGTTAATTCATTTTGCAATCCCCGGGTACAACCGGGGATTCTCGTTTATATAGCGGCATTTCAAGCACCATATTCCAATTGAAAAACATTCAAAGCTGCATCCGCCAAGAAAAAATAGCCACAGGAAATTTCCATTGTTTAATACCAGGTCCTACTTTAATATTGAACTTACTCCTTTAACAACTCTGGAACACCATTTGTTACATTTCCCTTGCCTTGGTTCATCAGGGTCTACCAAACAACATCATCGGCATACCCAAGACGGGCGATGTGGCAACGCCGTCTGGATTTGTGCTGATTGGTCTGGCGGCCTTCGCAGGTTACATAGTAGCGAAGCGACGCAGAGCATAGAAGTAGGCATGGCATAAGGACGAAGGTGCAATACCTTCGTCCTTCTTTTTATTTCGAGACGCCTCAACATGCAATCGGACCTACGGCTGTGCTCGCACTGGGCATTAATCCTCCACCCATTCAGTAATGATGAGGTAGATATATAGGTCACCTCACGTCTTTACAAAACTAAATAACTAAATTTCCCAAGAATTCGAATTTTGCAGAATTCGTTTGTGCAGAGGCGGTATGCATAAGAGGTGTACACACTGAGGTGTGCACAGGAAATGTGCATTAATGAGGCAGGGGAAGTTGTTTCATCTACTGTAAAGTGAATCCTTCGCGCAGGGGGAGCGAGGAGACAAATGGCTGCAGGCGGGGGAGCTTGTTGTTCACGCTGAGACATGTGGAGGGCCACTAGGAAGCGTGCATAAACATGCAATTAGGATGTCTATAGTTTTGGCACAACTATTTAAAATAATGGGCGTTTCCATATCATACATATATCATACGAATGCCGTAATCTTCTAGTAATTAGCCATTAATAACCAGAAGCAAAAGACTGAGCAGTTTATGAAGGAGATATTTGTTCCTGAGATATTTTGTGACGTGCAAAATATTTCGTGCAGCAGCGCGTAATTGCAGACTTTTTCCGGAATACAAAATACGGGGAAATATTTTTCGCTTTGAATTGATAAAAAACAAACCTACACAAATAATTTCTTATAATTGCATCAATACCAAAAATATTACGGTAATTCACTAAAACTATTTACTATTTTCGAATATGATGCTATTATAAAATAAAATCAATGGTTGGCATGCGGAGGCCGCGATGGATAATATTGACATCAAAATTCTTAGCTGCCTGAGAGAAAATGCCCGCATGAATGCATCCGACATCGGCGCACACATTAACATGTCAGTCTCATCAGTCATTGAGCGTATCAAGAAGCTGGAAATTGCAGGAATTATCAAACAATATACCATAGTGCTTGATCCAAAACAAATTGGCAAGGATGTTTTCGCTTTTATTTCGGTAAGTCTTGAACACCCAAAGTTTAACGATAGTTTTTCGACCAGCGTGCAGAAAATCGAGCAGATTACCGAATGCCACTATATAACAGGCGATTTCGATTTTTTCCTCAAGGTGGTCGCGGGTTCCACTCAGGAGCTTGCGAATATACTCAATGAAATCAAAAGCATAAACGGTGTTTCTTTAACCAGAACGCTCGTTGTCTTTTCTACCATAAAAAACAATGTCTCCGTGCTTCCGGACGCGCGGTTTTAATTTACGGTTTCACTGATCCTTATATTGTTTTAGCTGAGAATTTTAAATACCCTATATTAATTCACAGGAGGAAACAGCAATGATCATTGGAATTCCAAGGGAAATTATGCATGGGGAGCGCCGTGTTTCGGCTACTCCGGAGACCGTAGAAAAGTTTGTAAAAGACGGCGCAACCGTACTTGTCGAAAAGTCCGCAGGCGAAGGTGCTTTCTATCATGACGAACAGTATGCCGCGTCGGGGGCGCAGATTATTGAGGACGTCGCCGTGCTCTATAAAAAGGCCGATGTAGTTCTTAAGGTAAAAGAGCCTCTGTTCAACGCTGAAAAAGGCTGTTCGGAAATTGACCTGATGCATGCCGGGCAGTATCTCATTACTTTTATCCATCCGGCATCTCCCATCAACCATGAAATGGTTAAGGCAATGGCTTTAAAAGGTATCATTGGCCTGACCCTCGACGGGATCCCCCGCATCTCCAGGGCACAGAATATGGATGCGCTTACCTCAATGAGCACCTGCGCAGGATACAAAGGCATTTTGATCGCTGCCGATACCCTTTCAAAATTCATGCCGCAGATCTTTTGCGCAGTTGGTATGATCCAGCCGGTAAACGCTATGGTCATTGGCACCGGAGTCGGAGGCTTACAGGCGCTTGCTACCGCAAAACGCCTCGGCGCGGTCATCTATGCGGCGGACATTCGTCCGGATGCTGCGGAACAGGCAAAATCACTTGGAGCAAAGATTATTGAAACAGGCGTTCCGAAGGAAATAGCCGTCGGACAGGGAGGGTATGCCAATGCGCTGCCTGAAGAATGGCTTTTGAAGGAACGTGCCGCGCTGGCGGAAACCGTGAAAAATATGGATATCATTTTCTGTTCGGCGCTCGTTCCAAGCAGGCTCGCACCCGTGCTGCTGACCGAAGAAATGGTCGCGTCCATGAGACCCGG